>NZ_UWOT01000010.1:0-97294 GCF_900604535.1 Romboutsia sp. Marseille-P6047 | reverse complement strand
GAATTTTAGGTATAGATAAAAAAAACAAAGAAATTAAAGAGTTACATAATATAACTTGTAATAATTGTGATAATTTAAGTGTAATGAAATTAATAAAAAATTACACTTATTTTCATATATTTTTCATACCTATTTTTAAATGGAATGAAAGTTATTATTTAATGTGTAAAAACTGTGATTCTATATATAGTATATCTAATGAAAAGGGAAATGCTATAGAAAAAGGATTGGATTCAAACCTAACTTATTGGGACTTGAATGAAATTAAAACTGATAATAGATGTAAGAATTGTGGAAATAAAATAGATAATGATTACAGATACTGCCCTTATTGTGGAGAACAAATATAAATATATTGGTTATAGGAGCTACTTTGATTTTTTAGTAGCTCCTATTTTTATAAAAAATAAAATATATATTGCATTATCAAAATGATAATAATATAATGAAAGTGTAATTATCATTTTGATAATAAATAAGGGGGATATAATTATGGTATATGAAGATGTTCTAAATTTAATAGGTAATACACCTATAATTAGATTAAATAAATTAGGCTTTCCTAATGTTTATGTAAAATTAGAAAAATATAACTTAGGAGGGAGTATAAAAGATAGAGCCGTATATGGAATGATAAAAGGAGCAGAGGAAAGAAAAGCATTAAATAAAGGTGATGTATTAGTAGAAGCTACTAGTGGAAATACGGGCATAGCTCTTGCAATGATAGGTAAATTAAAAGGATATAATGTAATAATAGTAATGCCAGAAACAATGAGTATAGAACGAAGACAATTAGTTAAGGCCTATGGTGCGCAACTAATATTAACAGAAGGCTCAAAAGGAATGAATGGAGCGGTGGAGAAGGCCAATGAACTTTTAAATTCAAATCAAAACTACAAGAGTTTAGAGCAGTTTGATAATTGTGATAATCCAAAAAGTCATTATCAAACTACAGCTGTAGAAATATATGAAGATATTCCAGATATAGACATATTTACTTGTGGAATAGGAACTGGGGGAACTCTTACAGGTGTAGGTAAATACCTAAAAGAAAAAGACTCAAATATAAAGGTAATTGGGGTAGAGCCAAAAAGTTCTCCTCTTATAAGCGAAGGTAAATCTGGCGCACATAAAATACAAGGTATAGGAGCAAACTTCATTCCTAAAAATTTTGATAGAAACATATGTGATGAAATTTTAACTGTAAAAGATGAAGATGCATTTGAAATGATTAGAGTTTTAGGAGAAAAAGAAGGTATACTAGTGGGAATATCCTCAGGAGCAAATATATTTGCTGCAATTGAGTTATCAAAAAAATTTAAAGATAAAAAAATAGTTACAGTAGCACCAGATGGAATAGATAAATATATGTCTATGGGAATATTTTAATTCTAAAAGAGAGGTTGATAAAAAGTGTTTTATCATATAAAAAAAGATCTAGAGTATATAATACTTCATGATCCAGCTGCTAAAAGTAAATTAGAAATATTTTTGCTATATCCTTCAGTTCATGCAATGATAATGTATAGAATTTCAAACTATTTATATAAGAAAAAAAGATTTTTCATTTCAAGGTTCATATCTCAATTATCCAGACATATGACTGGAATAGAGATACATCCAGGAGCAACTATAGGTGATGGAATTCTAATAGATCATGGTATGGGAGTTGTTATAGGAGAAGCAACGGTAATTGGAGATAGAGTTACTATATATCAAGGTGTAACCTTAGGTGCAACTGGAAATGAAAAAGAATGGAAGAGACATCCAAATATAGGGAATGATGTTATTATTGGGTCTGGAGCAAAAGTACTAGGACCTATAAATATAGGTAATAATGTTAAAGTTGGGGCTAACTCAGTAGTATTAAAGGATGTGCCTAATAATTGTACTGTAGTAGGAATACCAGCTAAGATAATACAATCTAAAGAGTTAGAGCATTTAATAGCAATTGATTGTTAGTAATAAAAAATACCTAAAGTTTTTATTTAGGTATTTTTTTTTTGCTTATGGAAATAATAAATTTTGTAAAATATAAATAGGAGGAATTGTATATGAAAGCAAAAGTAGATCAAGATACTTGTATAGGGTGTGGAGTTTGCCCATCAGTTTGCCCAGAAGTTTTTGAAATGAAAGATGATGGAAAATCTCATGTTATAGCAGATCCAGTTCCTGGAGATTGTGAAGATTCTGCTAAAGAAGCAGCTGAAAGTTGTCCAGTGGATGCAATAACAGTTGATTAATTTAGAAATAGATAAAAAAAGACATAGCAAGTTGTTATGTCTTTTTTTATCTATTTCTTGTATTATAAAAAGTATTAGAGTATATTATCATTAGAAAATTATTAAATTAGGAGAAAGAATATGTATTTTACTTATATAATTAGGTGTAAAGATAATTCTTTATATACAGGATACACTAGTGATATAAAAAGAAGAATGAAAGAGCATGAAAAAGGTATAAATTCAAAGTATACGAGATCAAAAGGTTTTGAAAAGTTAGAGGTTTATTTTGAAAGTGATACAAAAAGTAAGGCAATGAAATTAGAAAATTATATAAAAAAATTAACAAGAAAGAAAAAACTACTAATCATAGAAAATCCTATATCATTATTCCAAGAATTAGAAAATCATAAAGAATATCGGCTAGGGAAAATGTATAATATTAAATGAGAATATAAAAAAATAGGTAAACATTTTAAATATTTACCTATTTTTAATTTTAAATCTTATTTATTTCTTATAAGGAACTTTTTTAGGTTTTACAGTTTTATTTTGAGGTGTCAAAACTACACCAGTTGGTCCAGTCGGACCAGTTGGCCCCATTGGTCCAGTCGGACCTTGAGGCCCCATAGGACCAGTAGCACCTTGAGAACCTATACCTTGAGAGCCAGCAGGACCTTGAGGACCTATAGGACCGGTAGCGCCTTGAGAACCAGCAGGACCTTGAGGACCCATAGGGCCGGTAGCACCTTGAGAACCAGCAGGACCTTGAAGACCCATAGGACCAGTAGAACCTTTAGGACCAGCAGGACCTTGAAGACCCATAGGACCAGTAGCACCTTGAGAACCAGCAGGACCTTGAGGACCAGTAGAACCTTTAGGACCAGCAGGACCTTGAGGCCCCATAGGACCAGTAGAACCTTTAGGGCCAGCAGGACCTTGAGGACCCATAGGACCTTGAATACCTACACTACCGGTATTGCATAATGGATTTATATAAATTTCTTTTCCTAAATCTACATATTGTATTGTACTTAGTTTTATATAGATAGGTCCCTTACCAGAAGATGTTTTTCCCATAACAACACATTGATTAACTTGGCAAATTCTTAATCTAAGAATACAATCACTATTTTCTAGTTTTAAACCAACAACTTTACCAATAGAGCAACGCAAAATATTAAATACTTGAAAATCTTCACAGTTAGCAGGAATTACAAACATTGGGCAAAATGAAGATTTTGTCTTACCAGAGCAATAAACTTTTTTATTTTTATAACTCTTCTCTCCCTTTAATTCCTTACATGAAGATATGTTAGAACATTTGCATTCGCATGAATTATTTTTATTTATACAATTTCTATTCATAATATAACACTCCATGTTAATTTTTTAGTAGTATTTTTTAATACCTACGTACTATATTTATATGATAAAAAGTAAAATGGGACAATGTATATTGGTTTTTTACACTCTATACAAATAAGGGATATAAAAAAGGAGGAAAAGATAAAATAATGTAGTATTTATAATAAAAGAATTTTGGAGGTCATTTTTATGAATGAATCTATAAAAAATATTGAAGGGATAAATAATAAAGAGTATAAAGAATTAATTAAAGAATATGTTGATATTATAGAACGAAGAGATAATTTAATGTTAAAAAAGCAAATGTATTTAGATGCTAAACATATAATAGCATCTTATGATTTAATGAAAGAAGAGTTATCTATAAAAATGAGAATAAAAAAATTAAATATAGAAAGAAATATGATTAAATCTAGTATTAAGTTACAAAAACCTTTAGATAAAGAGAAAATTGATTACTTAATAAACAAAGAAATAGCGCCTTTAGAAGAATATCTTGAAGGTATAGATAACTTAGCTGATGATGCTAAATACTGTATATATAGATATGAAGAATACAATAATTATAATCATGAAGTTTCAGACTTATATAAAAAATTAATCTTAAGGATAAGTCCAGTATTTAATTACATGAATTCTAATAAAGAAAAGCTATGGAGGAAAATAGAATTATCTTATATATATAACGATTTAAATAAAATTAAAAATTATATCTAATATTATTGAAGATAATCATAAGATAAGTAAAAATTATACTAAAGAAGAACTATATGAAAATATAAAAGATTTAAATAATGAGATAAATTCAATGAAAGAAATTTATCCTTTTAATGTAGAAGAATATATAAATGATAAGTCTTATATGAATAAATATAGAAATGAAATAATAAATAGAATTATAGAATTGAAAGAGGGATGAAAAATGTTAAAAATAGAATTAAATATATTAAAGAGTAAGGTTTGAATAGAATAACCTATTATTAATGAAAAAATTAATAATAGGTTATTTTTAGTTAAAACCATATAAACTATAATATGTTAAAAGTAAGTTTACCATTTTACTATAATTTTCTGTACCTTCTTTTATACCATTAGACTTTAAATAAGAATTATTAATATTATCAGATATTTCATTTATTTTACCACTATATTTGGACCAAAACTTACTATTATATTTAATATCATTAATAACTTCATTTGATAGATTCTGATTTAGTTTTGTATAAGCATTAAAGTCGATATTTTTTAGGGTTAAAGCAGTATATGATAGAGCTAGCCTATAGCCTGAGTATACAAAATCTTTATCAGGATGGTTTATGGCACTTAAATAAGCTATAAAATTAGCTTCATCTTCACTTGCATATCCTCTTTGATGAGCCATTTCATGTAGTATTGTAGATGGAAGAGAAGTATGAGGTATAGCTATATTAACATTTGATTCTCCTGTAAATGGAAAGTATATACCTGTAATACCTGTATAGCACATAAGTTTTGAAGATAAAATATATTTAGGATTACTGTACTTTCCATCTAAATTAGGAATTATATGAGATATGGCATCAAAACCTAAATGAGCTCTGTTAATAGTATTTTTATAGTTTACTATATTATTTTTATCATTTACAGCTAAGTTTTTTGCTTTCATTAGTTTTTCTATTAAAATTCATATAGTTTCTTTAAATCTGATATATCATGATTTATCCTTGTTAAGGAGGTATTATTATTGATATTATATTGTCTTATTAAAATAGATTCTAAAGGTAATTTATTATAATTTAATCCCCATAAAATTATAAATAAAAATATGTAATGGAGATTAGTGATAGTATATTAAATATAGATGATTTAATAAATCTTATAAGCTTAGATCTATGATTTATAATAAGATGTAATGTATAAATAAAGAATATTATTATAGACATAATAATTACATACACTATAACTTCATAAATGGAAAATGGGAAAATACCACTTAAATTGCTTAAAACTTGAACTATAATTTTATTGAAACATTGTGTATAGTATTTTTCTATGAATAATGGATTTTTTGAAGCTACATAGTTAAGTAAAATAGAAATTGGAAAAAGTAAAAAAATAAAGACTTTATTTCTTTTTTTCATATATCTATCTCCTAAATTTATTATATAATACATTATAATTGAAATACAAAAGGAATAGAATTTTTATATGTTAAACTTTATAATAAGTTAATAATAGGTTATAATAAATAAAAGGATATTTAAGGAAGGTAATTTATGAAAGAAATTAGTATAAAAGTTAAGTAGGGATAATTTTAATTTTAGATTTAAACAATATGAAGGAATGTACTTTCATTGTACTATAAATGAAGGCAATGAAGTTATACGATATAAAATAACTAAAGATAAAGGTGGAGTAGAGCTTAAAGAATTTGGAAATACACATATAAAAGAAAATAATATGCTATATATACCTCAAATAGAAGCATATATAGATTTGAAAAGTATAAAGTAATAAAAATAGATGTTCTAATTAAATTTAGACATCTATTTTTATTACTTATATAAGTTGAATTATAAATATATGTATTTGGCAAATTGTTTTATAATATAAAACTTAAAATATAATTTTATACATATTAAAGACAGAAATTGGAATATGGACGACATTGATTTAGCTTTTGAATTTAAATGTATATTATATGGATAAAGCTGGGATATATAACCCAGCTTTAATTTATTTAAAGACATGATATTCCAACTATACCTGGGCCTGAGTGAGAACAAACTACACATCCTATATTAACAAAGTATAAGTTATTTACTGAAGTTTCTTTTAGTAAAAGATCCTTCATTATATCTAAATCAATTTTATTATCACCGCAACCTATTATAATAGTTTTATCTTTTAAATCTTTTCCATACTTACTGAATATTAAATTTACTAAAGTAGAATATATTTGCTTTTTACCTCTTACTTGAGATTTTTGAGATACTAGACCATTTTTAACTTCTAGTATAGGTTTTATAGATAATAAATTTCCTAGTGTAGCTTTAGTCGATGAAATTCTTCCACCCATTTTTAAATATTCTAAATTATCAACTGAAAATACAACTTCTTCAGTTCCTTTTATATCTTCTAAATAATTTAAAATTTCTTTTAAAGATTTTCCATTTGCAACCATCTCACATGCCTTAATAACGAAAAGTGCACTTCCGATTGAAACATTTTGTGTGTCGAATATAGTTACATTATCATGACCATCATTTTTGGCAAGGACTGCACTTTGATAAGTTCCTGAAGCTGAAGATGAACCTGCTATATATAAAACTTCAGTATCTTCATTGGAATATTTCTCAAAAACTGATTTAAACTGAGCATATGTTGCTTGAGATGTTTTAGGCATAGAATTTGTTTCTCTAAGCATTTTATAAAAACTATCATTAGTTAAATTTTCACCGTCTAAATATTCCGTACCATTAAATAATACCGTTAAAGGAACTATATCAATATCATATTTATTTAGTATATTTATTGGTAAATCCGATATACTATCACAAATTATTTTTATCATAATATTACCTCCGTAAGTAAAAGCTTTAATAATATATTATCATGACAAAACTATTAAGTAAATAAAAAGTTTTGACATTCAAAATAAAAATACACTTAGGATTAAAATAGTGTGTTTTTTAAGTGTGTTTTTATACGAATAACAATATATAAGATGAAGAATAATATATTTGATTATAATTTTATCTAAAAGTAAATACTAAAAGATAATAAGGAGATATAAAAAATGAAAAATAATCATAAAAGTAAAAGACAAATAGAAGAAGAAAAAAGGTTAGAATATGGTATCCTTGGTGATGCATTTTTAGGAGATTTATTTAATATGTCAGAAGAGCTAGATAATACTTATCAAAATCTTATTATGCATTCAGAATCTGATGAAATAAAAAAAATAATAAAAGATATTAAGTATAGGAGATAAGAAATATGTCAAAAGTAGCAAAAGCGGCTATAGGACTTATGGCAGCAACATTAGTAGCAAAAATATTGGGATTTGGAAGAGAGCTAACACTAGCTTCAGCTTATGGGGCATCATCAACAAGTGATGCTTTTTTAGTTGCTATGAATATACCAGCAGTAATATTTACAGCAATAGGAACTTCTTTAGGTACTGCATTCATACCTTTGTTTTGTGAAGTTAATTCAAGTAAAGGAGATCGGGAATCTATTAAATATACAAATAATATATTTAATGTAGTAATAATAATTTGTATAGTGCTTACAACTATAGGAGTTATATTTACACCTCAAATAGTAAGGCTATTTGCATTAGGTTTTAAAGGAGAAACAATGAGACAGGCTGTATATTTTACTAGATCTATGATATTAGGTATTCCTTTCTTAGGTATTAGCTATATAATGATGGCTTACTTACAAGTAAAAGAAAATTTTATAATACCGGGTCTTATGCCTGTACCATATAACGCATGTATAATATTATCAATACTTATAAGTGTAAGAACAACACCATATATTTTACCATGGGGAGCTCTAATTGGGCTATTAGGTCAGTTTCTATTTCAGTTTCCATTTGCAATAAAAAAAGGATATAGATATGAAGCATATTTAAATTTTAAAGATGAATATTTAAAAAAGATGCTATGGCTAGTAGGTCCTGTACTTATTGGTGTAGCTGTGAATCAAATAAACACAATAGTCGATAGAACAATAGCCTCTACATTAGTTGAAGGTAGTATATCTGCTCTAAATTATGCAAATAAACTTAATCAATTTGTTATGGGAATGTTTATAGTATCTATTTCTTCTGTTGTGTATCCTATGCTATCAAAGTTATCTACTGAAA
Source organism: Romboutsia sp. Marseille-P6047 (assembly GCF_900604535.1). Classification (NCBI taxonomy): domain Bacteria; kingdom Bacillati; phylum Bacillota; class Clostridia; order Peptostreptococcales; family Peptostreptococcaceae; genus Romboutsia; species Romboutsia sp. Marseille-P6047. The sequence continues at coordinate 88,849 of NZ_UWOT01000010.1, read as the reverse complement.
ATAACAAATCTCAGTTTAATAAATCTATAGTAACTTCAGTCAATACAGTAATATTATTAGTAATTCCAATATCTGTAGGCGCGATTATACTTGCAACACCTATAGTTAAGTTACTATTTCAAAGAGGAGAATTTGATGCAAGAGCAACATATATGACTTCTGTAGCACTTGTATTTTACTCAATAGGAATGATAGGTTTCGGACTTAGGGATATTTTAGGGAAAGTATTCTATTCATTGCAAGATACTAGAACACCTATGATAAATGGAGCTATTGCTATGGGACTAAACATAACTTTAAATATTTTATTTGTTAAATTTACAAATATGCAACTTGCAGGTTTAGCCTTAGCTACAAGTACAGCTGCTTTATTTACTATAGTATTACTATTTATAAATTTAAGAATAAAAATAGGTTCTTTTGGAGGAAAATCTATATTAAATGTATTTATAAAATCAATAGTATCAGCATTACTAATGGCTATAATTACATTATTTACATATAGAAGTATAAATAATATGATAGGAACAGGTACTATACAAGATATAATAACTTTAGGTGTGTCAGTATTATGTGGAGCTATTGTATACGGAACATGTATAATTGTTTTTAAAGTAGATGAGATTAATTTGATAGTAAATAGTTTAAAATAAAATAAAAAAATAGGAGATTAAATCTCTATTTTTTTATTTTATATAAATAGTTTATATATAAGTAACAAAATTAAAATTACTGAAGCAACTTTAAATATTACTCCAGAGATAAGCTTTATAACTTTAAATGCGATTCCAAAAATAACTATGAAAATGCATAATCTAAATAACAAGTTAATGTCTATAAGGTTTATATCCATAAAGTGTCCTCCAATTAAGAGATTAGAAAATGAAGTTACTAATCTTTATAAATATTATATATTAGTTAGTGATTAAAATTCAATACATATATATAATTGTAACTTTTATAAAAGTAAGATTATGTATGGTTAATATGTAAGAATTATTTTGAAAAATGTTACAAAAAATACTATTATTTAGTATAATTAAACAATAATAGTATTTAAGATTTAGGAGGACGTCTAAGTGGAGAGGGCTAAAAGACCTGTTAAAAAAGTTAATAATCATATAACTAAAAAAAGAGCTATAAATAGAGAAGAAATAATAAAAAAGAGAATAGAAATGTTATTATCTGTAGGTTTTATAGGTCTAATAGTAGGTATTGTAATCGGTATATTAATTCCAATTGGAGGGATAAAAAAAACGGAGTATAAACAATTAGAAAATCGTAATAATCAACTAAAAGTTAGTTTAGATAAAGCTAATAAAGATTTAGATTTATTAGAACAACAATTAGAAGAAGGTAAGGTGTTTATTAGTTTAGAAAAAGAACAAAAGCAGCAAGTTATTAATTACATAAATGCCTTAAATAATGAAGAAATAAGCTCAGATAAAACTATTACTACAACAGATTTATATAATAAAATTTATAAAGAGTATGCATATAGTTTAGGATATTTAAATATTGATGATTTTAATGTAGTAATAGATTCTTTTGGATACTCATATGATATAGTTGAAGAAAATAGTTCAAAGCAAATTACACTAAAAAATGAATATGAAGACGATAATGTTATATTAACATTTGATAAGAGTACAGATAATGAGGCACTAGTATTAAAATCAATTAGGTATAATAAAGATAATAAATATATAGAAGTAAATAATAGTTTAAATAATGAAATTCAATATATAATATATGATGGTAGTGTTTCTAATGTCAAAAATATAAAAGAACAAGCTGAATTTTTATTTTCTGAATAACATATAACAAAAGGTAATAATTTAGTGTAAAGGTTTAAAAGCTTTAATATAAATCTTTAAAAAGTATATAATAAATAAAGTGATAGCACTTTATTTATTATATTTAATTTTCTATAAAAGGGATATTTTAAAATTAATATTTTAAAATATCCCTTATTCATTAAGAATAATATATTTCTTTTTATTACATAAAATAATTATGTATCTAAAAATATCTAGGATGATTTTATGTATATAATATTACAAAATTCTTACAAATTTGCAAATATGCCATAAATAATGGTATATATATTATATAATGAAAATATTAAATGATATAAAAATAGGGAGTTAATTATGAAAAATACTAAGTTTTCCATAGGAAAAATAAAAGACATACCTAATGATCCAAAATTAGGTTACACTAAGGGAGCTTTTTATGAGAAGTTAGGAAAAATAGATAAAGCAATAGAAATATACAAAGATACAGCTGAATACGGTCATGTAAAGTCTCAATATACTTTAGGATGTATTTATAAAAATAGGAAACAATATCATGAAGCTGAAAAATGGTTGAAAATGTCCTATAAAAATGGATATGAGGATGCTGCTTTTGATTTAGGAAATATGTATTATAATATATATGGTTACGAATATGCACTATATTGGTATGAGAAAGTGGCTCTTTTAGGTAACTTATTAGCACAAAATAATTTAGGTGTAGTGCACTTTTATTTAAATGATTATCAACGTAGTGAAAAATGGTTAAAAGAAGCAGCAGATAATAATTTAGGAAGTGCCTGTTTTAATTTAGGATTACTATATACAATTATGGATAGATTAAAAGAAGCTAAAGAATACTATAGAAAAGGATCAGTACTACAAGATAATAATTGTAAGTATAACTTAGCTATTTTAAATCAAAATGATGATATTAAAGAGTCAATAACATTATATAAGCAACTATATAAGGTTTCTTATACCAAAGGATGTATAAACTTAGGGTTAATTATGGAATCACAAGAAGAATATGATGAAGCTAAGAGATACTATAAAAAAGTTGCAGATAAAGGTGATGCTAAATCTCAGTACAGATTAGCAAATTTATATAATAAAGAAAATAACAGAGAAGATGCTATTGAGTATTACGAAAAATCAATAGAAGGAAATTATACTTTAGCTAAATTTATGCTAGCAAATTTATATAATAAAGAAAATGAAATAGATACATCTAAAATATATTATGAAATGGCTTCAAATGATAATTTAGTTGAAGCAAAAAATAATTTAGCAGGATTATATTTTGAAGAAGAAAATTATGATAAGGCTAAAAAATACTATGAAGAAGCTATTGCAGATGGATGTAAAGTATCTATTGAAAATATTGGAGATTTATATTATAAAATTAATGATATTGAAAGATCAATTTCATATTATTTAAGAAATGCAGATTCAATTTCGTGCCAAGTTAAATTAGGTGAAATTTATGAAGAAATAGATAGAGTAGAAGAAGCTATAATTTGGTATAAAAGGGCATCTGATAATGGTGATGTTTTTTCAAGTTATAAATTAGGGTGTATATATGAAAGTCAAGAAAACAAAGATAAAGCTAAAAAGTACTTTAATTTAGCTATTGAAAAGAATCACTTAAATTCAAGAATACATTTAGGAAAAATTTATTTTGAAGAGGAATATTATGAAGATGCTAAAAAAATGTTTGAAGTAACTGCAAATGAAGATAATTCATACTCTCAGCATATGGTGGGTGTGATTTATCACAAATACTATAATGATTACACTAGTGCTAAATTTTGGTATGAAAAAGCTAGAAATAATGGATGTATAGAATCTTTATATAATCTAGGTCAATTAAGCTTTAAACTAAATTCATATAATGAAGCTGAAAAATATTACATTGAAGGTATGAAATTAGGCAATAAAAAGTGTGAGTATATGTTAGCAGGGTTGTATTATAAAAAAAGTTTAAATATGTATGAAAGTTTATCAAGTGAAGATTATTTAGATAGCATAGATATATGGAAAAAAACACCTAAAATAGAGTTAGATTTAGATGACTTAATAGTAGGACAATTTAATGAAGATAAGTTAATAATTGAGAAGGTAGAAGAGGAATATGTTCCTAATTATATTTTACAAATTAAAGAAGACTTATCTAATGAATATGAAGATATAAATAAAACAATGATAATAGAGAAATAAAAAAATGGCGCGAAAATAACTTTGCGCCATTTTTGTTAAATTAAATTTTAAGCGTTTAATAATAAATAAATCATATACATAATGTATAAAAGAATTAATATAAAACTTTCTCCTTTGTTTATATCTCTTTTTTTAACTGCAAATAAGTAAGTAAGTATAGTTACAAATATCATAAATAAAGTATCTATAAATAGAGTAGGATCAATATACATTGGAGATATAAATGCAGAAGCACCAAGTACAAATAATATATTAAACATATTTGATCCTATTACATTACCTAAAGCAATAGAAGATTCACCTTTTATTGCAGCTATAATAGACGTAACAAATTCAGGTAAAGATGTACCAATAGAAACGATAGTAAGTCCTATTAACTGGTCGCTAACACCAAAACTAGATGCAATTTGAGATGCAGAGGATACAACCATTTTTCCTCCAAGTATAATAAGTATGATACCGATTATTGAAATAACTATATTTTTTAATAATGATTCATTTTCTGTTCTTATTAAAGTACCATCGCTTGAATCTATACAATGTTCTGATGAAATAGAAAGTTGAGACATAGAATCTTGATTCATTGATTGTAAAGCTACCTTAAGTAAAGAATACATAAATATTATAAAGAACATAAGTAAGACAATTCCATCACCACGGCTTAAAATATTACTAGAAGTATCTTGTAAAGGTATATCACACGCAAGTACGAATAAAAGTATAGATGCTAATATTAAAAATGGAAATTCTTTAGATATAATAGCTTTATCTACATATAAAGTCTTTATAAATCCAGAAATACCTACAACCATTAAAAGATTAAAAATATTAGAACCGACTATATTACCAATAGCCATACCATTTTGATTATTTAAAGCAGCTGTAATACTTACTGCAGCTTCAGGAGCACTGGTTCCAAATGCAACTATAGTAAGACCAATTATTAATGATGGAATTCTAAGTATTTTAGCTATGCTAGATGAGCTTTCAACAAAAACATCAGCACCCTTTACTAATAATATAAATCCGATTATGAGTAAAACATAATTCATAAATAAACCTCCTAAAAATTTAAGTATAATAATAAAAAAAGACCTTCAAAACAAATTAGTGCATTTGTTTTGAAGGTCTTGCTATCAAGTTTAATATACTTGTTAATCAACCGAGTGTAAAACACTGAAATGACGATTGATTACCACAAAGTGTAAGCTACTCCCCTTCAGGAAATATTTTATTATATAAACATTATATGCTAGAATTTTAATTATTGCAATAAAAGTTAAAAATAAATTTATAATAGCTTTTTTCTAGACATGAAGAATGTAATTATTAAACAAATAATACATGTTATAAGCATGGTAATCCAAAAACCATTTGGATCATTTTCAAATGGAATTCCAGGCACATTCATTCCAAAGAATCCAGAGACAATAGTAGGAATAGCCATTATAAGTGTAACAACAGTTAAGAACTGCATAACTGTATTTTGATTATTACTTATTATAGCACTAAATGCATCCATAATTCTACTTAATATATCACCGTAAATAGTTGCCATCTCAAGGGCCTGTCTATTTTCAACAATAACATCTTCTAAAAGGTCCTCATCGTCTTCATAACGCTTAATACTTGGAGTTCTAACCAATTTATTAAGTACAAGTTCTATGGCTTTTAAAGATGTAGAAAAGTATACTAATGACTTTTCTAATTCAAGCAATTGGAAAAGCTCTTTATTTTGCATAGAATTGTATATTTCACTTTCAATTATACTAGTCATTTTATTAATTCTTCTTAAGTATAATAAGTAGTAAGTTGCATTTTTATATAGTATTTGAAGAAGAAAACGAGTTTTCATATAAGTATAAAAATCTTTTATATGCCCAACTATAAAGTCGTTTAAAATTCTAGTTTGAGCGGTACAAACTGTTAAAATAGTATTATCCAACATTATTATACCTAATGGTATAGTTGTATAATGAGATGATGAAGCATCACTCTCATCTATTGGTATATCTATAAGAATAAGAGTATGATTATCTTCAACCTCTATTCTTGAACGTTCTTCTTCGTCAAGAGCCGCATTTATACTATCAACATCTAAATTTAGTAGTTCAGCAATTTCATGAATTTCACTTTGATTAGGTTCAATAAGATTTATCCAACATCCATCTTCAAAGGAAGTTAATTTTTCTAGTTTAGAGTTAATAGTTTTGTAGTATCTTATCATGGCAACACATCCTTTATTCAGTTTTACATAAATCTCGTCATTTAATATTATGTATTAAATGACTAATTAATATAAAATAAAGGATGAATTAGTATTTATCTACATAATATTGAATGATGAATTAATACAGCCCGCCAGGGACTATGGTCCATTTTTCATCACTCTCCGTTTAATATTTAATTTGAAATAATAAATATTCCTTAATCTAATTTAGCATTTTTAGAGAATAGTTTCAATATATTTTTTATAAAAGCATATTCCAAGCTTAGAAATAATATTTTAAAGTTAAAAACAAATAAAAAAGATTAGGTGTAATATATAAGTACGGGTTATTTATATATTACACCTAATCTTTTAGATATTATATTACATTAACAATGGTTCCATTAGTATCACATTTTAATTTTTTTAATATCCATCTATTATCAAGTGACTCTAAGAATGATTTCATTTCACCGATAAAGTTAATATCATCATCTTTTATAATAGACATTATTGTTGGTCCAGCACCGCTTAAAAATACTCCTATGCAGTTTAAATCATAAGACATATTGACTATATCATAATAATTTTCTATTAATTTACCCCTATAATCTTGATGGATTTTATCCTTACACGCTATTTTTATTAAGTCAAAGTTTTTATTGAGTAAAGCTGAAACTAGTAAAGTTGAGTGAGATATATTAAAAACACAATCTTTATGATAAATAGTATTGGGTAATATACTTCTTGCTAAACTAGTGGATAGTTCGAAATCGGGAATTATACAACAAAAACTAAGCTCATTAGGAATTTTAATAGTGTCATAGTATATATTACCATCATCAATAAGAGATACTACCATATTTCCAAGTAGGGCAGGAGCAATATTATCAGGATGATCTTCTATCTCACTTGCTATTTTTAATAATTCATATTTATTTAAGTTAGAATCGGATAAAATATTAGCAGCTACAACACCCGCTACTATACAAGTAGCGCTACTACCTAATCCACGACTTAATGGTATATTAGATTCTATTTTTATTTTAATTCCAGTGGGTATTTTAGGTGGATTTATTTTATTATAGAAATATTTCATTGAGGTATAAATTAAATTATTTTCATTTCTATATTTGTCATCACATCCATCTATATAAATTCCTTTATCTATTTCACTTATGTAAAACTTATTATATACATTTAATGCTAATCCTAATGTATCAAATCCTGGACCAATATTTGCAGTTGTAGCAGGAACTTTTATTTCTAACATTATTATCACCTAAATTTCTAAGAAGTTTTGTATTGCAAGTTTAAGTTCATTTTTATCATATATATTATCATGAATAATTTTTTTATCCCTTAAGTCTGCAATAGGCTTAGGAACATCTATTTTTCCTAATATAGATAATTTATCAATTACATCAAAATCTTGTAAATTATTATTATTATTATTAATGGAATTAAGAACATCTTTAGCAAATTTAAATGGACTAGCAGTACTTAAAATAATATTCTTATACTTATTACTATTATTTGATTTAAATTTATTCAAAGAACAGTAAGCAACAGACGTATGTGTATCTATAAGATAATTATATTTATTAAATACATGATTTATAGTTTCACTAACTTCTTCATCAGTACAATAATATCCACAAAAATCATTCAAGTTTTGTCTCATCAGATTTGAGATTTTATAATAACCTGTTTCACTGAAACTTTTAAAAAGTGCGCTTATTAATCGAGAATCTCTATTACAAGATTCAAATAATAGACGCTCTAAATTACTTGAAACTAGTATATCCATAGATGGTGATGTTGTTAATTTTAATTCTTTGTTCTTATTGTATTCTCCTGTTCTAAAAAAGTCATAAAGAACATTATTTTCATTAGAGGCGCATATGAGTTTATTTACAGGTAGCCCCATTTCTTTAGCATAATAACCAGCTAATATATCTCCAAAATTTCCTGTTGGAACCACAAAATTTACTTTATCAAATAGTTTAATTTTCTTAGTATTTACAAGTTTAAAATATGAATAGAAATAGTAGACAACTTGTGGTAATAATCGTCCTATGTTAATTGAATTAGCTGATGACAGTATGAAACCATTTTTATTTAAAATTTTATTGAAATCATCATTAGAAAATATTTTTTTTACAGCAGATTGAGCATCATCAAAATTACCATTTATGCCAGCAACGAATACATTTTTTCCTTCTTGAGTTTTCATTTGAAGTTTTTGTATAGGACTAACACCATTTTCTGGGAAAAAGACTATTATTTTAACATTATCTATGTCTTTAAAACCTTCTAAAGCTGCTTTACCAGTATCACCAGATGTAGCAGTAAGTACTAGTATTTCTTTATCTAAGTTATTTTTATTTATAGATGTTTTAAGTAAATGGGGCATAAGTGTAAGTGCTATATCTTTAAATGCTAGTGTTGGTCCATGAAATAATTCTAATATATAATCATTACCAATTTGTTTTATTGGTGTTATCTCACTAGTGTCGAAATTATTTTTGTATGCAGAATTTATACAATTACTTAGCTCTTCATCTGTAAAATCAGTTAAAAAGTTTTTTAATATAAAAAATGCAAGTTCACAATATGTTAATGTACTTAAGTTTTTTAATTCTTCTCTTAAATCAGGAAATTTAGACGGTACATATAGTCCACCATCATCACTTAAACCTTTTATAATTGCTTGAGAAGCGCTTAGTGTTTCTGTATTACTTCTAGTACTTATATAATTCATTATATTCCCCCTGTTAAATTTATAATAAAAAACTCTCCTGTAAAGTAGGAGGAGAGTTATATATTTAAATGGTGTTTGTTATAAATTCGGATTATTTTAAAAGTTTAAAAGAAATAGGAAGGTATGTCAATAAAGTTAAAAATAAAAATAAAATTATATATTATAAAAAAATTATAAGTACTATAATATAAAAAAAAACATAATTAAAACTTTCATGAAATGCCAAAATAAACTATAATAAATATATAATTCAATATAGTTTATAATTATTTTAATTTTTAGTTATTTAAATAAATCGATTATTCTAATTAAATTCACAATTAATTCATATAAAATGGATATAATAATACTAAAAGGAGGAAGGAAAGATGATATTACTTATAAGTGCGGTTTTAGTAGTAATAATGTATGGACTTACATTATTATCGTATGTATCAGAAAATAATTTACTTGATGATATTAATTAATATTACTACAATGGTGACTATGTCAACTAAAGTATTAAATATGAAATTATATAAATATATTTAAACGATGTTCTTATAAAAGTTCATCGTTTTTTAGTATATAAAAAAGTAGCAATATGAAATATTGCTACTTTTAGATTATTTACCTTGTCTTGATTTGTTGTATCTTAATCTGTCATGCTCATTTAAGAATCTTTTTCTTAATCTTATTGCATCAGGAGTTATTTCAACTAATTCATCATCTTCTATAAATTCTAAAGCTTCTTCAAGAGTAAATACTCTAGCTGGTTGTAATTTTATTGCATCATCAGTACCAGAAGCACGAACGTTTGTTAACTTCTTGTTTTTACATGGATTAACAACCATATCATCTTTTCTAGAGTTCATACCGATTATCATACCTTCGTAAACATCCACACCTGGATCTACGAACATTTGAGCTCTTTCACTTAAAGCATTAAGAGCATATCCCATAGTTGTACCAGGTCCTTGAGCTATTAAAACTCCATTACTTCTACCTGGTATTTCACCTTTATATTCTTCGAATCTTTCGAATGAACGAACTAAAGTACCTTCACCACGAGTATCATTTATAAATTCACTTCTATAACCTAATAATCCACGAGTAGGAGCTATGAATTCTATTTTAACATAATCTCCCTCTATAGACATAGACTCCATAAGACCTTTTCTAAGATTTAATTTGTTTATAACAGTTCCTGAGTAAACTTCTGGACAGTTAACTATAACTCTTTCCATTGGTTCCATTAAAACGCCATCTTCTTTATGCATTAAAACTTCTGGTTTAGAAACACCTATCTCATAACCTTCACGTCTCATGTTTTCTAGAAGTATAGATAAATGAAGTTCTCCACGTCCAGATACTCTGTATCCGTCAGTAGTGTCCATTGGCTCAACTTTAAGACCAACGTTAACTTCTAATTCTTTGTCTAATCTATCTTTTATATGTCTAGTAGTAACGAATTTACCACTCTTACCACAGAATGGAGAATCATTTACTAAGAAGTTCATTGATAGAGTAGGTTCTTCTATGTGTATCATTTCCATTGGTAATGGATTATCTATATTACATATAGTTTCACCTATTGATATATCTGATATACCTGCAACAACAACTATATCACCAGAATATGCTTCAGTTTTTTCAACTTGGTTTAGTCCTTCATAAGCTGTAAGTTTAGCTATTCTACCTCTAGAAACACTGCCGTCAGCTTTACATATCGAAACTTGTTCACCATTTCTTACAGTTCCTTTATAAACTCTACCTATTCCAAGTCTACCTACATAATCATCATATGCAAGTGCTGAAACTTGTAATTGTAAAGGTTCATTATCAAAGTCAGGGTAAGCTTCAACGTGTTCTATTACTGTTTCGAATAAAGGAGAAAGGTCAGTACTTTCATCTTCTAATTCTCTTTTAGCTATACCTTGCTTAGCTATACCGTATATTATAGGGAACTCACATTGTTCATCAGTTGCATTTAAGTCAACGAATAAATCGAATACTTCATTTACAACTTCTTCTGCTCTTTGATCTTGCTTATCTATTTTGTTTATGAAAAGTATTGGTCTAAGACCAGCTTCTAATGATTTTTGTAGAACGAATCTAGTTTGAGGCATTGGACCTTCACTAGCATCTACTAATAATATAACAGTATCAACAGTTTTTATAACACGTTCAACTTCAGACGAGAAGTCACTATGTCCTGGTGTATCTACTATATTTATTTTGTAATCTTTGTAGTTTATAGAACAGTTTTTAGAATATATTGTTATACCTCTTTCTGCTTCAAGGTCATTACTATCCATTACACAATCTTTTACTACTTCGTTATCTCTAAATGTTCCAGATTGATGTAAGAAAGCATCAACTAATGTTGATTTTCCAGCATCAACATGGGCTATAACCGCGATGTTAACTATTTTATGTTTTATTGACATATTATGTTCCTTCCTTTCATGTGAAAATAACTTTCTTAGTATAACATAGACTTTTTAAAATGTAAATTAAAATAAGAAGGATATTATTTATAAATGTAAATAATTAAATTACTAAAATATAATTATTTACATTTATAAATAAATTTATACAAATTAGTAACAAGAATTTAAAATAATATATTTAAAATGGGGAGTACAAAAAATATATAATAATAGATATATCAATATATGTTATATATAAAATAATAATAAACTATATATAATGAAGGAAAAAGTTTACCTTATATGCTAAAAGCTAAGGAATTTATTGTAAACAGAGGACTTCAATAAAATTATGAGAGGTGTAGAATATTTATCTTAGTATTAAAATTTTACATTTTTATAATATGGTTAGTGATATAATAATATTAAGTAAGGAAAATGTTATCAAAGGGGGGTATAAATATGAAAAAAATAATAAACAATCCAAGTAATGTAGTAGCTGATATGATAGAAGGGTTAGTATTAGCACATCCTGATTACGTAAGAAAAAGTGAAAATGGAAATATATTAATAAGAAAGGATGCACCGATTAAAGGAAAAGTTGGACTAGTAAGTGGTGGTGGAAGTGGACATGAGCCATCTCATGCAGGGTATATAGGTTATGGAATGCTTGATGCTGCTGTTTGCGGTGAAGTATTTACATCTCCAACACCAGACCAAGTATATGAAGCTATAAAAGAAGTGAATGGAGGTAATGGTGTATTATTAATAATTAAAAATTATACTGGTGATGTAATGAACTTTGAAATGGCTAAAGAAATGGCCGAAATGGATGGAATAAATGTTGATTTTGTTGTAGTAAATGATGATGTTGCAGTTGAAGATAGCTTATATACAGCAGGAAGAAGAGGGATAGCAGGTACTGTATTTGTACATAAAATAGCCGGAGCAAAGGCTAGCAAAGGTGCTTCACTTGAATCAGTTAAAGAGGTTGCTAATAAAGTAATATCTAATGTAAGAAGTATGGGAATGGCTTTAAGTCCTTGTATAGTTCCAGCAGCAGGAAAGCCAAACTTTACACTAGAGAATGATGAAATAGAAATTGGAATGGGGATACATGGAGAACCAGGAACTCATAAAGAAAAAATATCTACAGCAAGTGATATAACTACTCATTTAGTAAATAAAATATTAGATGATATTGATATAAAAGAAAATGAAGAAGTAGCAGCAATGGTAAATGGTTTAGGATCAACTCCTCTTATGGAGCTTTATATAGCTAATAAAACTGTTAATGAAATATTAACTTCAAAGAGAATAAAAATACATAAAACATTTGTAGGTGAATATATGACTTCTCTTGAAATGGCTGGATACTCAGTTAGTATATTAAAACTTGATTCAGAATTAAAAGAACTCTTAGATGCTAAATCTGACACTTTAGGATTAAAGATATTTTAGTATCTAGTTTGGGAGGCAAAAATGAGTATAAAAGGATATGAAGTAATTAATATATTAAATAAAATAGCGGATGTAATAAATGAAAATAAACTACACTTAACTGAGTTAGATGCAGCTATTGGAGATGGAGATCATGGATTAAACATGAGTAAAGGTTTTGAAGCTGTAAAAGAAAAGTTAAAAGACGATAATGGAGATGATTTAGGAAATACTTTTAAAAAAGTGGGCATGACTCTTGTATCTACGGTAGGAGGAGCAGCAGGACCATTATATGGAACTGCATTTATGAAAGGTGCTAGTGTATTAAATGGAAAAAGTGAAATTGACTTAGACGATTATATACAAGTTTTAAAAGCATCTCTTGATGGTATAAAAATGAGAGGAAAGGCTGAACTAGGAGAAAAAACTATGATAGATTGTCTAGAACCATATCTGAATGAATTAATAAAAGTAAAAAGTAGTGGATTAGATGTTGCTGAATGTTTAAATAAAGCTAAAGAAGCTGCATTTAAAGGATTAGAAAAAACAAAAGAAATAAAAGCTACAAAAGGAAGAGCTAGTTACTTAGGTGATAGAAGTATAGGACATCAAGATGCAGGAGCTACATCTACATATTTAATGTTAAAAACTGTTTATACATATATTAAAGGAGAATAATTATGGTTTCTATAGTATTAGTATCTCATAGTAACAAACTTGTGGAAGGTTTAAAAGAACTTATAAGTCAAATGGCAGGAGATGTGAAAATTTCTGTTGCAGGGGGAACTGAGGATGGAAGAATTGGTACAGACCCTATTAAAATAATGAATTCAATTGAAGAAGTATATAGTGAAGATGGTGTACTATTATTCTTTGATATAGGAAGTGCATTGATGAATGCAGAAGTGGCTTTGGATATGTTAGATGAATCTGTAAGTAAAAATGTAGAAATATGCAAGGTTAGCTTAGTAGAAGGAGCATTTGTAGCAGCAATTGATTCTTGTATAGGTAGGAATAAAGAAGAAATAATAGAAAATATAAAAAAGCTAGAAATAGAAAAATAAATAAAAATTTGTGTTTAATACAAAAATAATAGGGGTATAACTTTAAAAAGATATTTATAGGAGGTATTAAAATGATAAATATAGTTAGAGTATGCCCATATTGTTCAAATGTGGATTTAGATAAATTAGCAGAAACAATAGGTGAAGAAAAAGTACAAAGAGGTTGTATAGGTGCTTGTAGAAGCTATAAAACTGAAGCTGTTGTAAAAGTAGATGGAAACCTTACAATAAAGCAATCTCAAGAAGAATTATTTGAAGAATTATCAAAATAATTAAATATGTCAGTAAGTAAAAGTATTTCAATATAGTAAAAGCACAAAAAGTATATACCTTTGTTAAGGTATATACTTTTTTATTCTAAATAAGATAATTTATATATTAAAAATCTTTCGTTGTTATCTTTTTTATATAAATCATCTAAAATAATCTCATTCTTTATTATAAATGGAGTATTATTTTCTAAATAATAAATATAATCATCTGATGGATAGTATAGAATTATTTCAACAGGTCTCATATTTTTCTCTAAAGAATCTAGTATTATCTATTACTTTTATAAAAAATTTGAATAGAGAATGGATTAAAGAAATAAAATTTATTGTCATTTAGACCTATACTATAATTTTGAGCAAAAGCATTTACAAATTCTATTTTATCTTCGTATTTCTTATTTTTATTTAAATAATTAGATTTATTTTTTATGCAAGCCCTATAAAAATCTTTATTCATTTCAACTCCGTAACAATTAGCTTTGAAAAAATAGTTTATATAAAATATAAGTCTGCCCTTACCACATCCAAAATCAACTACATAGTCATTTTCATTAACCTTATAAGTTTTAAATAGTGTATTTAATGCAGAATAAGATGTTGCTTGATAAGGATGATAATGAGTAAATTTATCTGTCCAATGTTCTTCTCCAAATGTATTTATATTGAATAAATTTTCATAATCTATATCTTTCATGTATTATTCCTTCCATATATCTGTATTAATTTTAATTTTCTCACTTATATATTTTAAATCTTGTTATAGAAAGTAACAAGGCGAAATTTGTATTTAAAACTTAGAAAATAGTCTGTAAGAATTTTAACAATATGATACCATATATAAATATAAGGAATTTGTGTTTTGAATACTGAATATATAAAGGAGGAAGGGGTATGAAAAAAGAGTATTTTAAAGAGTATAGTAAATATCTTAATAGGCATATGGAATTTAGTGTATATGGTCATTCTGGTCAACCTTTTTTAGTTTTTCCAGCACAAAATGGTAGATATTTTGATTTTGAAGGCTTTAAAATGATGGATAATGTAATGGACTTAATAGACAATGGGATAATACAACTATTTTGCTGTGATAGTATAGATGGGGAAACTTGGTCAGCAGAGGGTAAAGAATGCTATAAACGAATACAGCTACATGAACAATGGTTTAATTACATTGTAGAGGAGTTAGTTCCAAGAATATTCGAAATAAACTACTATGGAAACGGAAATAATTATACTGATGGAATAATAACAACTGGTTGTTCTATGGGTGGAACACATGCGGCTAATTTTATGTTTAGAAGACCAGATATTTTCAAAGGAATGATAGCGTTAAGTGGATATTATGATTCTGATATATTTTTTGGAAACTATTGTGATGACTTGGTTTATAAAAATGCACCAATTAAGTATATACAAGGAATGAGCTATGATCATCCTTATGTAGATATGTATAGAAAAAATAAAATAATACTTTGCTGTGGTCAAGGTGCCTGGGAAGATGAGATGCTTAGAAGTATATATAAAATAAAAGAGCTGTTTGAATATAAAGACATACCTGCCATTGTAGATGTGTGGGGACATGATGTTAACCATGATTGGGATTGGTGGAGAAAACAATTTTCATATTTTGTAAGAAAAATAGTTTAGGGGGGAACTAGTTATGAACGTTATATTTATATCTCCTAATTTTCCGTTATACTTTTACAATTTTTGTAATAGGTTAAAGGAAAGAGGAGTAAATGTATTAGGCATAGGAGATACAAGCTATAATGATTTATCTATGGATACTATAAATTCTTTAACTGAGTACTATAAAGTAAATAGTTTAGAAAATTTTGATGAAGTAAGTGAAGCTTGTTTGTTTTTTATAAATAAATATGGAAAAATAGATTGGATTGAGTCTCAAAATGAATACTGGCTAGAAACGGAGGCTGCTCTTAGAAGTAAGTTTGATGTAAGTACTGGAACAAAAATTGAATATATGGATCCAATGAAATATAAATCAAAAATGAAAGAAGTCTATAAGTCTTGTGGTATACCAGTAGCTAGATATGAATTTATTACAGATTATAATAGTGCTATTAACTTTACTAATATAGTAGGTTACCCTGTCGTTGTTAAGCCAGATAACGGAGTAGGAGCATCTAATACATATAAATTGAGAAATGATGAAGAATTAGGATTTTTCTTTGAAACTAAAAATAATAATATAACCTATATTATTGAAGAATTTATAAATGGACATGTAGAAACATTTGATGGTATTACAGACTCAAATAAGAATATTTTAATTGCATCAAACCATGTAATGTTAAGTTCTATCATGGACGCAGTGAATGAAGATAGTGAATCTGCATTCTACTCTCAAGATTTAAATGGTATGGATATAGAATGGATTGGTGATAAAGTAGTAAAAGCATTTGATACAAGAAGTAGATTTTTTCATTTTGAATTTTTTAGATTAGACGAAGATAAAGAGGGTCTAGGGAAAAAAGGAGATATAGTAGGATTAGAAGTTAATATGAGAGCACCAGGGGCATATATGCCTGATATGATAAATATGGCTTATGATGTAGATACATATAGTATATGGGCAGATATGTTAATATACGATAAAATATTTACTGATGTTAAAAGAAAATGTTTAGTAGGATATGCAAGCAGAAGAAATGGAGTCAATTATAAATACAAGAATGATGATATTAAACATAAATATAAAGAAGAAATTACATATGATGTAGAAGTACCAGAAGTTTTATCAGCAGCTATGGGAAATCATGTATTTTTATTTAAAGCAAAGTCTAAGGAAGGAATAATGGATATTACTAAATTTATATTAGAGCATAAGTAAAAATATCTATAAAATTTAACAATATATTTAAACTAAATTTAATAAATATGAATATAAAATATTAAAAATAACTTACTTAACACTGTTTTAACAAATAGTTAACATTATATTAACTTGAATTTGAATAACTTAACATTGTCTTAACAACAAAAACTTTATTTCTTGTTAAAATAAAAAAGTACTAAATATTGAAATACATACATAATGTACATAGTTAGAAATTTTTAGGAGGAAATAAAGTGGAAATCATAATCAATTTAATGGGTGGTCTTGGTCTGTTCTTATATGGTATGAACCTTATGGGAGATGGACTTCAAAAGTCAGCAGGAGCTAAATTAAAAAGAATAATAGAGCTTTTAACTAGCAATGTAATAATGGGAGTTCTAGTTGGAGCATTAGTTACAGCAATTATACAAAGTAGTAGTGCAACTACAGTAATGGTAGTAGGTTTTGTTAATGCGGGAATAATGACATTGCCTCAAGCAATAGGTGTAATAATGGGGGCTAATATAGGAACAACTATTACAGCTCAATTAGTATCGCTTGATTTAGTAGGTATGGCACCAATAGCATTAGGTATAGGTATAGTACTTTACTTATTTGCTAAAAGTTCAAAAACTAAACATATAGCTGAAATATTAATTGGATTTGGTATATTATTTACAGGTATGGATTTTATGAAAGCTGCAGTTAAGCCTTTATCAGAGTTTAAAGGATTTACAGATGCTTTAGTAGCATTTGGACATCAACCAATATTAGGTATATTATTAGGATTTGGTATAACGGCAATAGTTCAAAGTTCAAGTGCTTCAATGGGGATGTTACTTGCACTTTCTTCTCAAGGATTAATACCATTATCATCAGCACTACCAATATTATATGGTGAGAACATAGGTACTTGTGTTACATCTTTAATTTCAAGTATAGGTGCTAGCAAAAATGCAAGAAGAGCTGCAACTATGCACTTAGTATTTAATATAATAGGAACACTTGTATTTATGATAATATTAACTAAACCAATAACAATGTTAGTTACTCATTTAGATCCTACTGATGTAAGTAGACAAATAGCAAACTCACATACATTATTTAATGTAATAAATGTATTATTATTACTACCATTCTCTAAGTTAATAGTGAAACTTACTATGAAGCTTGTACCAGAAAGAGAAGATGAAAATGAAGATACTAAAGTAGTTAGATTTATAGACGATAGAATGATAACAACTCCATCAATTGCATTATCTAATACAGTTAAAGAAACCTTAAGAATGGGAAATAAAGCAAAAGATTCTTTAGAAAATGCAATGAGTGGTTTATTAGAAAAATCAGAAACAAAAGTTAAATCAGTTTTTGAAGAAGAAAAGAAAATAAATGAATTACAAAAAATTATATTAGATTATTTGTTAAAATTATCTAAGAGTAATATAAGCCATGATTCTATTGAAGGAATAGATAAATTATTCAATACAATAAATGATATAGAAAGAGTTGGAGATCATGCAGAAAATATAGCTGAATTAGCAGAAACTGTAATGAATAACAATTTAAGTATGTCTAAAGAAGGTAGCGAAGAATTATTAGAAATGTTTAATAAAGTAGTGAGCACTTATAAGTGTGCATTAGAAGCTTTAGAAAAGGCAGATGTAAACTTGGCTTGCAAGGTTATAAAAATGGAAGAACAAGTTGATGCAATGGAAATATCTTATAGAAGAAGCCATATGAAGAGATTAAATGAAGGATCTTGTAGTATAGATGCAGGTGTTATATATTTAGATATAATAAGCAATTTAGAAAGAGTATCTGATCATTCTGTAAATATAGCTACACAAGTAATAACATCGAATAAAGATGTAAATGAATCAGTTAGTGTGTAAATTATATAAATAAAAAAATACTATACCTTTTAAGGTATAGTATTTTTTTATTTATATAATTTATTAGTGCATTTATTTTGGATTTTATATAATGTTCGTTTTTATAGATATAATAGAATTTAAATTATGAAAAATAAATAAAATTTGGATAAAGCATTGTTAAACACGAAATATATGTTATAATGTGAATTATAAAGTTAAATAATTTATTTATAAAGCAATCATCAATAAGGATGTTTTATTTACATACTCTTATTTTTATTTTATGCCAATCCCTGATTAATATCAGGGTATTTTTCTTGAATTTTATTATGATAGATTAAATTTTAGAATATATTTATATAACTGATTGCATAATAAGAGGTAGAAATTTACAATAAGCTATATAAATTATTTTAGGAGGTATGTTATGAAGTATGATGTTTCGAGAACTATTTTAATAGCATTTTTATATGTTTCACTAGCTATTTTAGTTATAGGATTAACTATTACTCCATTTGCGACAGTGTATAATCTTTATCATAATTTTAATTTTAACATAATGATAAGTATGAGTTTTACAATGATTTATTTATTTAATTTTTTTATGATAATAAAAAAGATATTATACATAATAACATACTTAGATAATGATCCATTCACATATGAAAGTGTTAAAAGTTTTAAATTAATGGGATACTGTCTTATATTAAATGCAATAATTGAACTTATTATAGGAGATAAATCTGTATTAAGTATATCTACACTGCTATATTTAAATTTAAGTAAAGGATTTATGAATACAACTATGGTGATTTGCTTTGTATCATCAATGGTTTGTTTTATGATTTCAGAAGTTTTTAGTAAGATAGTAAAAGAAAAAGATAATAACAATTTGATAATGTAAATGAACTTTTATAATATATACTACAATAATTAAAAGTAGTATATATTATAAAAGTTCCTAGTAAATTATATATAAAATAAAAAGAAATATAAAAACTAATTTTAAATAAATATTCTTTATATAATACCTATATATTATTAGACCATTTATAAATAGATATATTATCAAAGTACAATCAAAATCACATGGAAACTGATTAACATAGTTCATAGTTCATTAAATCTATTTTTAATTTTTTTACTACTTACGGTAACATGAAAAATTTTATTTTTTCCATCTTTTTCATCAAATTTAATATAAGGAATCGATGATAAAGTATCAATAAGGTCATCATGTATTTTTTTACCCTTATTACTCATAATAACTTTCATAAATATAACTCTATTATCAAAGCTATCATATCCATTTAATTTATAATTTGAAACACTATGTAAGTTAGTAAATTCAGTTAATTCTTTATCTAAGATACTTATATCCTCACATTCGAAAGGCGATTTAATAGTGAAATGAGCAGGTAATTTTGAGGACTTAACACTTAAATTTTCAAAAATATCCTTTCTTAATTCATTATTAAATTTTCCACCATCTCCTTTAACAACACTTACAATAACATATCTCAATATAATCACCTCCTTAAATAATTATAAAATTATAATTATTAGTTAATATTAATATATACAGATTATCATAAATATATTAATATTAACTATTTTAATATATTTTAAATAAAAAAAAACTATGATAGTATATAATAATATAAAAGGAAAAATTAGATAAAAAGTAATTTAACCTAAGTATTTTTTTATTTAATTTTATAGAATGAAATGGAGAGATTAAAATGAGTTTCTTTAAAAGATTAAAAAATGTAGTAAGTGCAAAAGCAAATAAAGCTTTGGAAAAGCATGAAGATCCTATAGAATTATTAGAGTTATCAATAAGCAAAAAAGAAAAATTACTAGTAGATGCCAAAAAACAATGTGCTAATTTTATAGCAACAGTAGACGATATAAGGAAAGAAAAAAATGATTTAGAACAAAAAGCTGCTAAATATGAAGAAGCAACAAAAGCAGCTATTTTAAAGGATGATACTGAAAAAGCTCAAACTTTTGTAAAACAAAAAATAGATATAGAAGAAAAAATTGTTCAAACTGATTCTAGAATAAAAGATCAAGATGAAAAAATTCAAATTATAAAAAATAGAATACAAGAATTAGAAATAGAAATATCTAAAATGAAATCTAAAAAGCAAGAGTTGGCTACAAGATTAGATGTTGCAGAAATAAGTAATGAAATAAATGAAACATTAGCTGGTCTTAACGATAATCATGGAATTAACTTAGAAGAGATTGAAAAGAAAGTTTCTCAAAAAGAAAGCTACGGAAAAGCTTTAGAAGACTTAAAACCTAAGGATGAATACTCTATGTTAGATGATTATATAAATAATTCTCCAGTTATTGATTCAAAAATAAATGAAGAACTAGAAAGAATAAAAAGAGAAATAGAAAAATAATATTATCTAAGTAAAGGTAGACAGTTAATTTTGTCTACCTTTACTTAAAACAAGATGTTTGAGGGGGCTTTGTATGAGCATAAGAATTGAAGAAGAAAAAAATAAATATAATAAAATTTATACGGATTTAGTATTCGCATCAGATGATTTAAAACAAATGCTTGATAAGGATGAACTGAAAAAAAGAAGTTTTTTAAGTAAAGTAGACATTTTAAAAGATTATATGAATTTTTTAGATAAACTAGAAAAGGAGAGTAAATCTAAAAAGAATATATTGTCAAAG
Source organism: Romboutsia sp. Marseille-P6047 (assembly GCF_900604535.1). Taxonomy (NCBI): domain Bacteria; kingdom Bacillati; phylum Bacillota; class Clostridia; order Peptostreptococcales; family Peptostreptococcaceae; genus Romboutsia; species Romboutsia sp. Marseille-P6047. The sequence goes on along the minus strand of NZ_UWOT01000010.1, from coordinate 67,266 downwards.
TTATTTAATAAAAAAGAATATTATGACCTACAAATAGACAAATATCTTACTGATGAAAAAAATATGAATTTAAAAAAATTAGATAAGTGTAGTAATTGTAAATGCAAAAATTGTGTTAGTAAATGTGAAATGTATCAATGTTTTAATTGTAGAGAAAATGAATATGTAGTGGAATGTAATAAAGTAAATTCTATTTTAACTAATTGTAATGATACAATTACATTATATAATGGAAATGAAAAAATTATTTTTTATGTAAAAGGATACCTAATAGAAAAAGATGAAGAAGGAAATTACACAAGATATGTATACTTAATTGATAGTAAAGATTATGATAATCAACATATTTTAAAATATTCTAAGTTTAAAGGAGAAGAAAGATATGACTCTGTTATAACTGATGACACTCAATATGAGTTAGTCAGAATAAACAACAAGTTTATAGAAATGGGGTTAAGAGTGTAAATATGAAAAATAATAAAAAAAAGCTAACTAGTTTCTTAATTATTTTCACAATATTATTTGTATCCATTGAATTCTCTATTAAAAGTGTTATTAGTTTTGCAGATGATTATAATGATATAAATTCTTATAATATAAGTGCCTCTTCACAAAGAAAAAAAAGCAGTTATAGCAAAAAAAAATATACAACTAAAACTAATAGCAAACTACCTAGCTCGGGAAATTTTAATTCAGGGACCAGTAATAATAGTACAACTATAAAACCTGATTCTGGCAGCTTTTCAACGAAGCCCAATGAAAGTAGTAATTCAAGTGGTGATTCAACTACAATAAAACCTGACTCGGGAAGCTTCTCAACAAAACCTAATAATAGTTCAGGAGAAAATAATTCAAAAGGAACACAAGATTACAACTCTGGTGGTGGTTATTCAGGGGGAAGCAGCTCTTCTAGAGGAACATTTTTTGGCGGATACTTTAACCCATTTGGCTACTTTGGATATCGTAGCCATATAAGTTCTTGGATAGTAAATATAGTCATTGCTGTAACTGTTATAATTGTAATTTATATAATAATAGATATGATTAGAAGTAGGCGTGATTAAAGTATCAAATAGTGTATTTTAGATATATAATAACTAAAATACACTAATTTTATTAAAATATTTAAATAAAAAATATAAATGGTAAATAATAGGAATATTAATCTTATTTTTAAATCCTTGATAATAATAGAAATTATTGATATTATTTATAAGTATCAAAATTATATAGGATAAGACATTTTAGTAGGAGTAAGAAATGAAAAAGAATTCAAGAACTTTTAACTCAGTTAGAAATATACTAACAGGATTTGTAGGACAGTTTATTTTTATTTTAGCAGGTTTTATTAATAGAAGTATATTTATAAAGTGTTTATCATCTGAATACTTAGGAGTGAATGGACTATTTACTAATATTCTAACTATGCTATCTTTAGCAGATTTAGGAATAGGAACAGCGATAGTTTATGCTTTATATAAACCACTAGCAGAGGATAATAAAATAGAGATATCTAAATTAATGAATTTTTATAAAAAAGCATACTCATCAATTGGGATTGTAATATTTATACTTGGGTTAGGACTAATTCCATTCTTAGATAGTATGATAGGTAGTGCACCAAATATACAAGAAAGTATTTATGTAATATATTTAATTTATTTATTTAATACATCCATAACATATTTTGCATCGTATAAGAGTTCGTTGATAATTGCAGATCAAAAAAATTATATATCTACACTAATTACATACGGTGTTTATTTTTTACAAACATTAATACAGATAATAGTATTATTTATAACTAAAAACTTTATAGCGTACTTAATAGTGCAATCTATTTGTGCAATACTTCAAAATATAATTATAACAATAGTTGCAGATAAGATGTATCCATATCTAAGAGATAATAAAAACTTACATATAAGTAAAAAGGTAAGGAAGAATCTTATTGCAGATGTAAGAGCGTTAGTACTTGTAAAGTTAGGTAGTGTATTAGTTACTAATACAGATAATATTATAATTACATATGTTTCTGGTTTATCAATAGTAGGTTTACTATCTAACTACACAATGTTAGTTAATGCTATCAATAGGGTATTACAACAATTATTTACAGGTATAACCGCTAGTATAGGCAACCTTAATGCAAAAGAAAGTAGAAAGAAAAAAGAGCAGATGTTTGAAATTGTAAACTTCTGCAATTTCTGGTTATTTGGCTTTTCTGCTATTTGTATAATTTTATTAATAAATGATGTTATACACGTTTGGATAGGACCACAATATCAATTAGATGAATCAATATCTATAATGCTAGCTATTAACTTTTATATGGTTGGTATGCAAAATGCAGTATGGACATATAAAAATACGCTAGGTATATTTCAAAAAGGGAGATACTTATTATTGCTAACAGCTGCAATAAACCTAATTCTATCGGTTATATTAGGAAAAACTATAGGATTATTTGGAATATTATTATCAACAGCTATAGCTAGAATATGTACTAATACATGGTATGATCCATATATAGTTTACAGAATTGGATTTAAAAAAGGATGTAAAAGATATTTCTTTAAATATATAAAATATATTGTAGTTTTAATTATTGCAGGATTACCAACATATTTATTATGTAACTTAATTAACTTTACACCATTTATAACTCTCTTATTAAAACTAATTATTTGTCTAATTGTACCAAACATAATTATTATGGCATTCTTTATAAAAACTAAAGAAATGAAATACTTGTTAAGAATTCTAATAACATTAATAGAGAGCATAAGTAAAAAGGTTAAAAAGCGTAAATAGAAGTTTAATTATCTTAAGAGTATAAGCGATTTTGCTTATACTCTTATTTTTATATAAAAAATAAATTAATATTAGTCTTGCTAAACTGTATATAACTGTATATAATTGTATATATGAAATAGATACGGATATATACAATTACATAATTTGGAAGGGAATGATAATTTGAATGTAAATATAAGTAACTCATCAGCAGTTCCACTGTATGAACAAATACAAGTTCAAATAAAAACACAGATACTTAATGGAACATTAAAATCAGGGTATGGACTACCGTCAATAAGAACATTAGCAAAAGAATTAAAGGTAAGTATTATAACCGTTAAAAGAGCTTATGAAGAATTAGAGAAAGAAGGATATTTAGAGACTGTAACAGGAAAAGGTAGTTTTGTAGCAAGTCAAAACAAAGAAAGACTTAAGGAAGTTGCTATGTTTGAAATTGAGAGTAAGCTAGATGAGATAATAAGGCAAGCCAAGTCTGTTGGAATGACATTAGAAGAGGGAATAGAGGTATTTAAGAGTTTATATGAGGAGGTATAGTATGAGTGCAATTAAAATAAATAATTTAAGTAAAAGATTTGATAATTTTAAATTAGATATAGATAATATAGAGATAAAAAAGGGATTTATAACTGGTTTTATAGGTCCTAATGGATCAGGAAAAACTACTACTATAAAATTAATTATGGGTATGTTAAATGAAGACAGTGGAAGCATCGAAATATTTGGCAAAAAACATAATTTAGAAGAAGTATATACAAAAGAGATAATAGGATATGTAGGTGATATAAGTGGTTATTTAAAGGAATCAAAAATATCTACTATAAAAAAATATATATCTAGATTTTATAATAGTTGGGATGAGAATTTATATAAAAAATATATAAATCAATTTAAGTTAAATGAAAATAAAGTTTATAATTAACTTTCAAAGGGGCAACAAAAGCAATTTGAACTAGCCATAATGTTATCTCATCATCCCAAGATAATTATAATGGATGAGCCAACTGCAAATTTAGATCCTTTAGTTAGAAATGAATTACTAGAGATAATTCAAGAGCGAATAGAAGAAGATAACTCAAGTGTTTTTTATTCTACTCATATAACTTCAGATTTAGATAAAGTTGCTGATTATTTAATATTTATATACAACGGTAAAATTATACTTCAAGGAGAAAAGGATGTAATATTAGAAAATCATTGTATAGTTAGAGGTAAGAATGAATTATTAAGTGATGATACTAAAAATGTATTTGTGTCTGTATTAAAAAATAGTTTTGGATTTGAAGGTTTAGTTTTTAATAGAAAAGAAGCATATGATTTATTTGGTGAAGAAGTAGTATATGACAATATAAATTTAGAAGATATATTAACTTATTATACAAGGGGGAATAAAAGTGAAAAGAACAATTAATTTAGTGAGAATGAATTATTCTAATCTTAATTCTGTTAAAAGCTTAATTTTACTATCAATGATTATATTTATATGTGTATCTATAGTAAATACAATGTTTTTAAATGTATTAATTGGTATTATAGTATATCAAGTCTGTTATCAGGTTATAGCTTATGAAGAACATGCAGGTATAGATTACTTAGTAGCATCATTGCCTATAACTAAAAAGGAATATGTAGCATCAAGATATATATTTTCTTTAAGTATAATATTAATGGCAGGTATAGTTTTTTCAATATGTTACCTTATAGCAAAAAAATACTCTCCTGAATCAGATAATATTTTAGAGTTTAAAACACTTATAATTATGGGAATTACATCTTCGATTATTTTAATATCAATATTAATACCATTAGTATTAAAATTTGGTCTTATTAAAGGTAGAAGCATAATTACAATTATAATGATGATAATGCTATTTGTACCATCATTTGCAATAAGTTCATTATTAAAAAATGAAGAATTTGCCAATCTAATAATTAGTTTAAGTAATATAGGGTTAGGAAAAATTTGCATATTAATGAACTTAATAATACTTATAATTTCATATATATTATCTAAAAAAATATATAAGGATAAAGAGATTATATAATTAAGTAAAATTTAAAATATTCCATATATGATAGAATAAAGATTATATCATATATGGAATATTTATATATCAAACTATAAACTAATATTTAGTCTTTTATATAAATTTTAGGAATATATAATGTAACATTTTTTAAACTTATTATAGAATTATAAATTAGTTTACTATTGTATTCTAAATCATTATTTTCTAATTCTAAAGTTAAACATATTTTATTATTTATATACACATCTAAAATATTTGAATTTTCTCTAAATACTAACTTCATACCATTATTATGTTTAACTAAATTATTCAATGTGTTGTAATTTATTTTCATAGTCTATTCACCCCTATACCATTTGTAAATATATCATATATACTACAATAATTTAATTAAATTATCAAATTGTCTAGTATAATTTTGAAAAATTAATGTTATAAATCAAACTAAATTATTATGAAAAGATGAATTTTATAATAATTTAGTTTGATTTATATACTTATATTTTATATAATTAATGTACTATAAGTATGGGGGGGATAATATGGAATTAAATAAAAAATTAGATAAGTTAAGAAACATGCTTAAGGAATTGGGAAGCGTAGCTGTTGCTTACTCTGGTGGTGTAGATAGTAATTTTTTACTAAAAGTAGCAAGTGATACTTTAGGAGCAAATGTAATTGCAGTAACTTTACATGCAATGATGCATTCAAATAGAGAAATAGCGGAGTCTATAGAATATGCAAAAACATTTAATGTAAAGCATGTTGTAGTTAAGATAGATGATTTTGATATTAAAGAGTTTATAGAAAATGGACCTAAAAGATGCTACTACTGTAAAAAAACAGTATTTAGCAAGGTAAAAGAGATAGCAAATGAAAATAATACTAAACACATAGTTGATGGAACCAATTTAGACGATTTAGGTGATTATAGACCAGGACTTAAAGCGATAGAAGAATTAAGTGTAGTTAGTCCATTAAAGGAATGTGGATTAACGAAAGATGATATAAGAACACTGTCAAAGGAAATGAATTTGAAAACATTTAATAAGCCTGCATTTGCTTGCCTTGCAACTAGAATTCCATGTGGTACAAAAATTACTAATGAAAAGCTTAGAATGATAGAAAAAAGTGAAGAATACTTAATGAGTATTGGATTTGATCAATTTAGAGTAAGACTTCATGAAGATATAGCAAGAATTGAAGTTGGAAAAAATGAATTATATAAGTTTTTCAGTAATGATATATTAGATAAAACAAATAATAAACTTAAAGAATTTGGATTTAAATATGTGACATTAGATATGGGCGGTTATAAAATGGGCAGTACTAATCTCACATAAAAATAGGAGGAAAAAATGAAGACGTATACATTGATGTCACCTTGTTTCTTTGGCGTAGAAAAAATGCTTGCAAGAGAAATAACAAATTTAGGATTTGAAATTATAAAAACAGAAGATGGTAGAGTTACATATAAAACTGATGAATACGGTATAGCAAAAGCTAATATGTGGCTAAGATGTGCTGAAAGAGTACATTTAAAAGTAGCTGAATTTGAAGCTAGAACTTTTGATGAATTATTTGAAGGAACAAAGAGAATAAATTGGGCTAAGTATATACCTTATGGTGCACAAATCCCAATAAGTAAAGCATCATCAATAAAATCTAAGTTACATTCAACACCACATATACAATCTATAGTAAAAAAGGCAATTGTTGAAAGTTTAAAGAAGAGTTATTTAGAAGATGGTCTTTTAAAAGAAGATAAAGAAAAGTATCCGATATATGTATTTATACACAAGGATAAAGTTATACTTTCTATAGATACAACAGGAGATGCACTTCATAAAAGAGGCTATAGGGAAAAGGCTAATAAAGCTCCAATAAGGGAAACATTAGCAGCAGCTATAATGTATCTTACTCCATGGAAGCCAGGAAGAACTTTAGTTGATCCTATGTGTGGTTCTGGTACTATTTTAATAGAAGCTGCTATGAAAGGAATAAATATGGCTCCAGGATTAAATAGAGAGTTTATTTCTGAAAAATGGAGAACTATGGATAAGAAAATATGGTGGGATGTAAGAAAAGAAGCATATGATAAAATAGATGAAAGTAATCCTTTTAAAATATATGGTTATGATATAGATGAAGAAGCAATAAAAATAGCTCGTGAAAATGCAGAACTTGCAGGAGTGGAAGATTATATTGAATTTAATGTAGGCAATGCAATTGATTTTAAAAGTGATGAAGAATATGGATTTATAATAAGTAATCCACCTTATGGAGAAAGATTAGAAGATACTGATACTGTTAAAATGCTTTATAAAGAATTAGGTTATACTTTTAGAAAATTAAAGAACTGGTCTTATTATTTAATAACATCTTTTGAAGATTTTGAAAAAGAGTTTGGTAAGGATGCAGATAAGAAGAGAAAGCTTTATAATGGTATGCTTAAGACGAATTTATATCAGTATATAGGTCCAAGACCTCCAAGAAATAATGAATAATTAAAAATAATAAAAATAATTTCCCCCTTAAAAGAATATAGATATTATAAAGAGTTTTAAGGGGGTGTAAAATTTGCTTAAAATGAAAAATAATAATAATAAAAGAAGTGGTAGGAAAAAACACTCAAACCAAAATGATAAGAATACACAAAAACAAAATTATGAAGAAAGTTATAATGAAGTTATACTGAATGACTTAGTTCCAGATGATAACAAGGAAGAATTTGGATTAGAAGAAGAAAAGCCTAGAACTAAAAAAGGAAGTTCATTTGGATTAAATTTAGGTAAAAAGAAAAATCATAATAAATCTTCAAATAAAAAAAATCACAAATCTAAGGATGTAGAAGAAAGTAATAATGATGTAGCAAATAAAAAATCAAAAAGCGCTCCTCAAGAAGAATTAAATCAAGTATCTCAAGGAAATAAAAAAAGTAATGTAAAAAAACATTCTAAAAGACCTCATGCAAAGCACGAATCTCACAAACAATCTAAAGAAGAAACTAAAGATGATGTATTAGGAAGTAATGATAATGGTAATTCAAAACATCATCATTCACATAATCACTCACATAAAAAAAGAGTTAAGAAATCAAGTAGTAAAGAAGAGTCAGTAGAAATTAAGCAAAATGATGAAAATGATAACAAAGAGATAATTGAAGAAGTAGAAAAAAATGATAATATGAATTTTAGAGGTATAGATGATTATACTGTTGATACTGTCGACAAGATTCAAGAGTCTAAAGAAATAGAGCCTAAATCTGATAAAATTGAAAATATTGTTTGGTCAAAAGAATCTTTTCCTAAAAAATAATTACAAATAAATTATTTATATAGTGTTAAAATAAAAATAAGAGCTTAGTTAAATTACTAAGCTTTTATTTTTTTACAATTAGGTAAATCATAATAAATAAAATAAGGAATACATTAGACAGATTTTATGATAATATAAGGAAAGGATGATTTATATGACACAAAAAAATATGTATTATAATCTTAATGAAATTTTAATTAACAATGAAAAACCATCTAATGAAATAAGGGAATTAATAGATAAAGGTGAATTTGATAAAAAACCATTAGACTTAATTAAGAACCTAGCTAAAATAGATCAAAATAAAAAATATCATCCAGAAGGAAATGTACTTAATCACGTGTTATTAGTTATTGATGAAGCTGCTAAGAATAGAGATTTATCAAATAATAAAGAAGTATTTATGTGGTCAGCATTTTTGCATGATATTGGAAAATTAACTACAACTAAAATAAGAAAAGGAAGAATAACATCTTACAATCATGATATAGAAGGAGAAGATATTTCTTATGATATTTTAGAAAAACTAGGGGCTAGTGATTATATTAAAAAGAGTGTAAGTAAATTAGTTAGATACCATATGCAACCATTGTATTTTGATAAAAGCTTACCATTTTTTGAACCTAGTAAAATGTTAAAAGAATGTGATTATAGAGATGTTGCGCTTTTGTCTTTATGTGATAGACTTGGAAGAGGTAAAATAACAAAAGATATAATAGATATGGAGTATAAAAAAATAGATGCTTTTAAAAAGTATTGCAATAAGGCCTTAAAGTAGAGAGTAGGAGGAATTTAATGAAGTTATTGAAGAACACGATACTAATAGGTATTTTAATGATTTCTATGACTGGATGTACATCAGTAAATAAATCACCAGAAGAATTAATAAAAGATAAACCAATTTATAATGAAGAAAATAAAGAACTATATGAAAATGTAAGTAAAATGATAGTAAATGGTTCTTCATTAGTACTTCCTTCTAACTCACAAGATGTGGGGAAGATAAATAGAGTAGATTTAGATAATGATGGTATAGATGAGATAATTGCATTTGAAAAAAACAAAAATTTAAATACTAATGAGTATGAAATAGGATTTTTAGTTTTGAATCAGTGCTCAAACAATCAATATGAGGAAAAAGCAAAGATATCACAACCTGGAGAATCTATAGAATATGCAAATTTTTATGATTTAGACAATGATGGAAATAAAGAGATTATACTAGCTATAAAGGATACATCTAAAACCCAGTTATATATATATAAATTTGAAAATGGGAAAATTCAGCATGATTTAAAAATGGCTCCTACGTGGATTAAAAATAGAGCAAATTTAATTGATATGAAAATTGAAATCGGATATATAAATGATGATGATATATTAGATATACTTATGATAAATTACGATAGTAAAAATAGTCAAATGTATGCAAGTGTTGCTAATTTTAATAATATTGATAAGTGTTTAGATTTATTAGATTATGTAAAGTTTGATAATGTAAAGAATGTAAGTGAATTATATATAACACTTGGAACCGTATCATCACAAGTAAAGGGCTCAACTATAAAAGGTATTGTGTTAGATATACCAGTTATAAAAGATAGTAGCTATTTTACACAAATATTATATTTTGATAATAAAAGTTTGAAGAAAGCATTTAGCGATGATGATAAAAATCTAATGAAATCCTATTATATACCAGTAGAAGATGTTAATAATGATAAGGTTATAGATATACCTATATTAAATGGTAGTTTAAATGAGAATACTTATACATCAAAGTCATCGGCAAATATAAGTTGGTATAGATGGAACGGTAAAAGTGGTGAAAACTCTAGATTATTATTTACCATTCAAGTATATTATAATTACGAATATAATTATAAACTTCTTATACCAAATAACTTAGCAAATAAAATTTATATAGAACAGCAATATAGCAGCGATAATACATTATTTAAGTTTTATTATTATGACAATTTAGATAGTAATCCTAAAAATCTATTTACAATAATTGTATCAAGTAAAGCTATAGTTGATGAAAGTAAAAATGTAAACTTGGTAACTCAACCATCAGGAGCACTTAAAGAGACTGAAAAGTATAGTTTCGGATTGGTAATAGATGATAAGGATGAATTGGAAAAATTAGATATTACTATAGATATACTTAAAGGTTATTTTTCTTTAATATATGAATAATAATGGGAGGACTTTTATGAAGGAGAAAATACTAATATTAGAAGATGAGATAGGAATAAGAAGCTTTGTGAGTATAAATTTAAAAAGAGAAGGATATGAAGTTATAGAGGCTGGAACTGGAAATGAGGCTATTGAAAAGTTATCGAAAGAAGAGGATATATCTATAGCACTTTTAGATGTAATGCTGCCAGATATGAGTGGTATAGAAATTTGTAAATTTATAAGACAGAACTTTGATCAGGTTGGGGTTATAATGTTAACTGCAAAATCACAAGAAGAAGATAAAATAGAAGGATTTATATCTGGTGCTGATGATTATATAATTAAACCATTTAGTATAAAAGAATTATTAGTAAGAGTATCAGCATTACTTAGAAGAATTAAAAAAGATGAAACGAAATTAAAAACAAATGAAATAATATCTAATCCATTTAGACTTGATATAGATAAAAGAAAGTTATATAAAAATAATGTTGAAATAGAACTTACACCAACAGAGTTTTCAATTGTTAAGTATTTAATGACAAATGGCAGTCAATCATTAAGTAGAGATCAAATATTAAATGAGGTTTGGGGTAGTAACTATTTATATGATTTTAAGATAGTAGATGTAAATATAAGAAGGATTAGAAATAAAATAGAAGATGATCCATCAAAACCTAAATATATACAAACTGTTTGGGGATATGGATATAGTTTTAGAAAGGAAGAATAGTAGTGTTACATTTTGAGGGGCTTAGAAGAAGAATAATTAAATACTACTTTACTATAATTATTATAACTATAGTCTTATTCGAAGGGTTATTTATTTTTAATATACAAAACTATTATTACGACTCTGTAAAACAATCATTAACTAGTTATTCAACATTTACAAGAGAAACTTATTCAAGTATATCAAATGAGTCTAGTAGTTTTGAAATAAAATAATAAATATTGAAAAGGAACATGAAGACTAATTCTAAATTTGCTGTTCAAATAATAGATAAAAATAAAATAATGATAATAGATCAATATGGAATAAAGACTAATAAAAGGTTAATTATGATGATGTAAATAGAGCTTTAGCTGATGCTAGTACATTAACTCCATATACATATAGAATACCTGAGACTAACGAGCATTTAATGAGTGTATCAGTACCCTTAAAAGTTAACAATGTTATAGAAGGTGTTGCAAGATTTACAGTTTCATTAAATGCCATAGATACAACTATATTTAAAATAGCGTTAGGGCTTATTTTAGCTGGAATTTTTATATTGTTAATAACAATATCAATAAGCCTTAGATTTGCCGAAAGTTTAACTCAACCCCTTAGAGAATTAAAAGAATTTGCAAATGAACTTGCTCATGGAAATTATAATATTAAGTTAAAAAATAATAAAATTAGAAATGACGAAATTGGTGATTTGGCACAAACTTTTGAGCATATGGCTGGTGAAATAGATAAAACAAGAAGACTTAAAGAAGAATTTATATCTTCTATATCTCATGAGTTAAGAACACCACTTACATCTATAAAGGGATGGAGTGAAACGCTAGGATATGAAAATATAAGTAAGGATGAGCTAGACTTAGGTCTTGGAATAATTCAAGATGAAACAGAAAGACTTATAAAACTGGTAGAAGAATTATTAGATTTTTCTCGATTATCATCAGATCGAATAAGGTTACAAATAGATATGGTTGATATAGAGGCTTTAACAAAAGGTGTAGTAAATCAATTAAAAGTTAAAGCTATAGAAAATAATATAAACTTAAGTGCAAGTTTTGAAGTTCAAGAAATTATAAATATTCAAGGTGATAAGAATAGGCTAAGACAAGTTTTAATAAATTTAGTTCAAAATGCAATTAAATTCACACCTCCGGATGGATATATAGAGATAATAGTATCACAAAATGAAGAATTTACAACTATAAAAGTTAAGGATACTGGATCTGGAATAAAAGAAGAAAATCTAGAAAAAGTTTTAGAAAAGTTTTTCCAAGAGGATTTCCATAAATCTGGAAGTGGATTAGGATTAGCTATAAGTAATGAGATAGTAAAGCTTCATGGTGGAAAGATAAATATAGAAAGTAAAAAGGACGTAGGTACTACAATTACATTTACTTTAAAAAATAAAATACTTGAATCTATTTAATAGATTGAGATAAAAGAGGATTAATATGAGAAATATAAAAATGATAGTAGAGTATGATGGATCTAGATATAAAGGATTCCAAAGATTAAAAGATAATGACATGACTATACAAGGGAAAATTGAATCAGTACTTTCTAAGATGGCCAATGAAGAAATTGAAATAATAGGTTCTGGAAGAACTGATATGGGAGTTCATTCATACGGACAAGTTGTAAATTTTAAAACAAATATAACAGACTCTATTGAAAAAATACAAAAATATTTATATGAGTATTTACCGGAAGATATAGTTATAAGAAATATAGAAGAAGTTGGAGAAAGATTCCACTCCAGATATAATGCAAAATCTAAAGTGTATTTATATAGAATAGATAATAATAAATTTCATAATACATTTAACAGAAAATATTCCTACCATGTAGATAAAGAGCTTGATTTAAATTTAATGAAAGAAGCAAGTAAATTCTTAATAGGTGAACATGACTTTACTAGTTTTGCTTCTTCAAAATCTAAAAAGAAAAGTAATGTAAGAGAGATTTACTCTATAGAAATACAAGAAAATAATAGATTAATAGAAATTTATATAGAAGGAAATGGATTCTTATATAATATGGTAAGGATTATATCTGGTGCGCTAATAGATGTTGGATTAAAAAGAAAAACACCACAAGATATTAAAGAAATGTTAGATATAAAAAATAGAGCTTTTGCTTCAGATACAGCTCCTTCAAAAGGATTATTTTTATATAAAGTCAAGTATTAATATATAAAGTAATTTATAAAATTGACATAGAATTTAATGTGTTTTACTATTGAATCATATAAAAGTTTATATATTAAATTCTATGAAAAAGAAAGTAGCTTATATTTAATTTATAGAGAGTTAGGGATGGTGGAAGCCTAATAAAAGGGTATATGTGAAAAGAGCTTTGGAGGATACTATTTGAATTAGTTAGTAAATTAGTAGGAATATCTGGCCTTAAGAGAAAGAGTGGATAAGTTTAACTTATTAATTAGAGTGGTACCGCGTAAATTCGCCTCTTAGTTATTTAACTAATAGTTTTTTATTAACTTTAAATGTGATAAAAGTGAATATATAGATATATATTTTGAAAAAGGTATACCTAAAAAAGTAAATGAAGAAGAACTAAGTCCTGTTGAGTTAATTTATACTTTAGATAAAGTAGGATCTAAACATGGAATCGGGGGTTATAGATATATTGGAAAATAGATTGGTAGTTATGAAATCTAGAGGAATATATGAAACACCAGGTGGAACTATTTTATATGAAGCACATAATATACTTGAGATATAAAGCCAGCGGGTATATTTGCAAAATTATCACTTTATGATAAAGATATTTCATCTTTTGGAGAAAGTGAGCTTTATGATCATAAAGATGCAGATGGATTTATAAATTTATTCACATTACCATTAAAAATAGATGCTATGAAATAAAAAAATATAATAATAGACGATTAATCAAAAGAAAGGAGATGAATTAAATATCATCTCCTATTTATATATTAGAATATATGGTTAAGATCAAATGCCCCACTTTCTAATATATTATTTAATGTTATTTTTATTTTTTCTATCTCTTCAAATGATTTAACTTTATTTTGATCTAATATAGATTTATCTAATATATTCATATACAAGCAAATATCATCAAAATAAGTATGGTCTAATAATTTATACCAAATGTCTTTTTCATTATGATAGTTTTTAGAAAAAGAAGTTAACTCCTCTTTGGCTTCATTCCAATTATCATTTTCTATTAATGATTCTATTACAGAAATATTTTCTTCATATTTATTTGTAAATTGGTTAACTTCATTATTGGTATATGTACCAAAGGATACAAAACAAATTGTCCAAATTAAAACACAAATTAAAGATCTCATTTATATAAACTCCATTAAGATTGATTTTTTATTTTGTCTGAATGAAAATTTTATCATACTCATCTAAAATACATATAAGAACATTTGAAATATTGTCAATATGATTAGATTTAACTAATCCTTTTAGCCATTTTTCATTTTTATTAATAGACTTCAAACTATTGTTTATAATTTTCCCATCTATAATTAATGGAAGAGGCAAGTGATTAAATGAAATTGAAGGTGTTGAGTTATATGTAGGTGTAGGCACAACACTTAAATTACCATCAGTTTCTAAAATAGCATATTGAACATCTTTTAAATTAAAATATCCTTGAATTCTTAGTTGTTCTAAAAGTTCATCAATACTTATTCTTTCCCTTTTTAACTCTTTTACATCTATTTTTCCTTTATTTATTAAAATTGATGGTTTCCCACTTAGAAAAGAATTAAATCTCCTACTTTTTAAGGAAAGATAAGAGATAATTGTTTGCATCAACACTAGTCCTGTCAAACTAGCTATACCATTAATTAAAGGTATACTATTATTCTCCATAGGCATTGAAACTACATCAGCTATAAGTAGAGTTATAACAAGATCATAAGAATTCATTTCTGCTATTTCACCCTTCCCCATAACCCTTAAGGAAATTAAAACAGCAATATAAAGTAAAATACTTCTTACTAAAACTACTAACATTATATATCTCCTTTTATAAATAACCGTATTATCTTATTTATTATTCCTAAAATAAAAAATATAATTCTTTAAAATAGAAGTTTATTTTTTTATATAAAAGATATATTTAACTAATATCTTTAAAAATTTATTTTAATTTGATATAATTATTTTTATCTATAATAAATAGCAATACCGTTAGGAGGAATCAACTTTGTCAAAGAGAAAACAAGTACAAGTTCCTATAGAAAAAATAGAGGAACAAGATAGATTTATAGAAGCAATAGCAGAGCAAAATTCAAGATATTACGCTATACATCAAGTAAAGCCTAAATATATAATTCAAACCTTTGGATGTCAAATGAATGAACATGATTCAGAAAAATTATGTGCTATGTTAGATAGTATGGGTTATGAGCAAGGTATGATGGTAGATGAATGTGACTTAATAATATATAATACATGTGCAGTAAGAGAAAATGCTGAACTAAAAGTATTCGGGAATTTAGGTCACTTAAAGTTAGCTAAAAGAAAGAATCCTGATTTAAAAATAGCTGTATGTGGATGTATGATGCAACAGCCTCATGTTGTTAAAGAAATAAAATCTAAATATAAACATGTAGATCTAGTGTTTGGAACGCACAACTTATATAAATTCCCAGAATTATTAACTAAGTCAATGGAATCTGAAAAAATATTAGTTGATGTATGGGATGTTGATGGAGAAGTTGTAGAGGGTCTTAAAAGTAATAGAAAATTTGAGTTAAAAGCATTTGTTAATATAATGTATGGATGTAATAATTTCTGTACTTACTGCATAGTTCCTTACACTAGAGGAAGAGAAAGAAGTAGAACACCAGAAGATATAATAAATGAGATAAAAGAATTAGTTGAAAATGGTACAAAAGAAATTACATTATTAGGACAAAATGTTGACTCTTATGGTAAAACATTAGAAAACCCTATGACATTTGCAGAGTTACTAAGAATAGTAAATGAAATAGAAGGATTAGAAAGAATAAGATTTATGACTTCTCACCCTAAAGATATATCTGATGAAGTTATATATGCAATGAGAGATTGTAATAAAGTATGTGAATTCTTACATTTACCAGTACAATGTGGAAGTAGTTCATTACTTAAAAAGATGAACAGACATTATACTAAAGAGCAATACTTAGATATAATAGAAAAAGCTAAAAAAGAAGTTCCAGGTATAGCATTTTCTACTGATTTAATGATAGGATTCCCAGGTGAGACAGAAGAAGACTTATTAGATACAATAGATGTAGTAGAAAAAGTAAGATACGATTCTGCATTTACATTTATATATTCTAAAAGAAAAGGTACTCCAGCTGCAGAAATGGAAAATCAAATACCTGAAGACATTAAACATGAAAGATTTAATAGAGTATTAAATAAGGTCAATGAAATAGTGGCAGAGATAAATCAAAGCTATAAAGGTAAAGTAGTTGAAGTTTTAGTTGAAGGTAAAAGTAAAACTGATGATAATAGATTTATGGGAAGAACTAGACAAAATAAACTTGTTAACTTTGATGCTACTAGTGAAGATTTAGTAGGAAAGTTAATAAACGTTGAAATCGTAGATGTAACAGGATTCTCTTTAATAGGAAGAGAAATATAATTTAATATTTAAATGAAAAGATAAGCTATGATATTAATTTTATTATAGCTTATTTTTATTTGAAAAATTTATATAGATAAAGAACAAAAAAAGTATTTTTTAATAAAATATAGTATACTACTTTGTAATTAAAATTTGAAGGAGATTAAATATGAATGAGTTATTTACAGTAATAATATATGCATACAATAACTTACAATACTTAAAAGAGTGTGTAGATTCTGTTTTAGAGCAGGATTATTCAAATATAGAACTACTAATAACTGATGATAGCTCAAAAGATTTTAATATAAATTTAATAAACAAATATATAAACGATAATAAAAGAATTAATATAAGCAAAGTAACCATAAATAGAAATGAGAAAAACTTAGGCATAATAAAAAATTTAAATAAAGCAATAAGTATATCTAGTGGTAAATATATGATGAATCTAGCATGCGATGATAAATTACATGATAATACGGTAATCACTTCAGTTGTTAATTGTTTTAATAAAACAAATGCGTTAGCTATAACTGGTTTTTTAGAATGGTGCAATATAGATATGACAAAATCAGGAGAATATTATCCGGATAGGTGTACTATGGATTATGTTAATAATAATCCTCCACTGAATTTATTTAAATTATTATGTAATAGGAATTTTTTAGTTGGACCTGGATTTTCTTATCAAAGAGAGCTTATAAATAAATATGGATATTATGATGAAGATTATACATTGTTAGAAGATTATCCTAGATATCTATCGCTTAGTAGACAAGGTTGTAATATACATTTTATAGATAAGGTACTTGTATGTCATAGATATGGAGGAATATCCAGTTCACCTGGAAATAATGAAGAAGAGATAAAGCTAAGAGCTATATTTGGTAAAGAAATAGCTTATGCAAAAGAAAAAGAAATAAATCCATATAGAAATATATTATAAAAGCCTCATAAATTTGAGGCTCTTATTTATTCTTTAATTATTTTTAAAAAATTCTCCAATATTCTAGCAGTCATCCCCCATATTACATAATTTTCATATTTATAAAATATAACAGTATAATTACTTTCTTGAAATTTATAATTTTCTTTATTTGGAATTATATCGTATGGAAAATTATCATCTGGTGTAACTTTAATTTTATTTTTATAATAAGTTGGATCATTATTAAGTAAATAAATTATTGGAACTAAGAATGTATGGTCTACTTCATCTCTATTTATATTAAGATTATCGATATCATTTAATATTCCTATATAAGGGTGAATAATTATATTCATGTGTGTTACTAATAAATCAAGTTGAGAAATAATTTGAATATTATTAGGATTAGTACCCAGTTCCTCACAAGTTTCCCTAATAGCTGCATCCATAGGATTTTCGTAAGATTCAATTTTTCCTCCAGGAAAAGATACTTCATTTGGTTGAGTTTTTAAATTTTTAGATCTAACTTCAAATAATATATAATAAGAGTTATCTTTTTTTACTATAGGAAGTAAAACAGATGCTCTTTTCATATATTTAAATCCATTTATATAAGGCTTATAATTTTCTAATTTATTTTTTATATTTTCTATCATAATAATCTCCTTATCTAAAATTCTAAAAAGTAATTAAAATATATATCTATTATATATTATACTTAGACTAAATTGAAAAATAATACATATTATTATTATTTAAAGTAGGGAGGAGTATTATGGAGAATTTATATGATGTAATTGTTATAGGTGCTGGAGTTATTGGAAGTGCTATAGCAAGAGAGTTATCTAGATATAAACTTAGAATAGGCGTTTTAGAAAAAGAGTTAGATGTATGCTGTGAGACTAGTGGAAGAAATTCTGGAGTATTGCATGCAGGATTTAATAATAAACCAGGTACATTGATGGCAAAGTTTTGTGTAGAAGGTAATAAAAGCTTCGAGAAAGTATCTAAAGAATTGGATATACCATTTAAAAGAACTGGAAAACTAGTTGTAGGTTTTACCTTAGAAGATAGAGAAAAACTTTTAAATCTTAAATTACAAGGAGAACAAAATGGAGTAGTTGGATTAGAAATTATTAATAAAAAACAAATTAAAGAAATAGAGCCTAATATAAATGGAAACTTTGCAATGTATTCACCATCTACAGGTATTTTAAATCCATTTACATATACGGTAGCATTAGCTGAAAATGCATGTTCAAACGGTGCAAGTTTTTATTTTGATAATGAGGTAGTAGATATTAAGAGGAAAAATGAAATATATGAAATAAGAACGAATAAAAATAGATATAAAACAAAGTGGATAATAAATGCAGCTGGATTAAATTCTGATAAAGTTTGTAAAATGCTAGGAATAAATGAATATACAATTAAGCCATGTAGGGGTGAATACTTTATATTAGATAAAAAAATTGGAAGCTTACTTAGACTGCCAGCATACCCTATTCCAAATGAAAAAGAAGGAGGACTTGGAATCCATTTAACACCTTCAATAGATGGAAATGTGTTCATAGGTCCTAGTTCTGAATATATAAAAAGCAAAGATGATTATAGTGTTACTAAAAATGTAATGGATATGTTAATAGAAGATGGAATGCGAATATTTCCACATATAAAAAAAGAATATTTTATAAGAAACTTTGCAGGAATTAGACCTAAATTAGTAGGTAAGGATATAGGTGGGTATAAAGATTTTATTATAAAAAAAGATAAGAAATATCCAAATACTATAAATTTAGTAGGTATAGAGTCACCAGGTCTAACAAGTGCAATTCCAATAGCAAAATATGTAGCTGAATTATTAAAAGAAGATATACACTTAGAAGCAAATCTTAATTTTAATCCAAAGAGAAAAGGTATCATATCATTTTCAGATAAATCGATAGAATTAAAAGAAAAACTAATAAAAGAAAATCCTGACTATGGAGAAGTTATATGTAGATGTGAGAATATAACAAAAGCTGAGATAGTAGAAGCTATTAATAATATACTAGGAGTAGATATAGTTACAGGTATAAAATATAGAACTCGTGCTATGATGGGGCGTTGTCAAGGAGGATACTGTGAAGGTAGAATAGTTGAATTAATAAAAGAAATAAAAAATAAAAAAGAAGAAGATATTTTATATTCAAAAAAAGGATCACAGATGTTTATAGGGAAGGTGAAAAAATAGTGATTATAAATAAAGATGTGATAATAATTGGTGGAGGACCTGCTGGATTAGCTGTAGCATGTAAGTTAAAAGAATATGGAATACACAATTCTATAATTATAGAAAGAGAAGAAAATTTAGGCGGAATATTAAAACAATGTATTCATGATGGATTTGGTTTAGAAAGATTTAAAGAAACTTTAAGCGGACCAGAGTATGCTCAAAGATTTATAGATGAAATTATAAATAAAGATATAGAATATATAACGAATTCAACTGTAATAGATGTAACGTCGGACAAAAGAGTAATAGTAGCCTCAAAAGAAGGTTTAAAAATTTATAAAGGAAAAGCTATTGTTTTAGCTATGGGATGTAGAGAAAGGTCTAGAGGTGCAATAAGCATACCTGGTAGTAGACCTTCAGGAATATATAATGCTGGTGTGGCTCAAAGATATATAAATTTACAAAATACAATGGTTGGTAGAAAAATTATAATACTAGGTTCTGGAGATATTGGACTAATAATGGCTCGAAGATTTACCTTAGAAGGTGCAAAAGTTGAAGGTGTATTTGAAATTCAATCATATGCAAATGGATTATCTAGAAATATTGAGCAATGTTTAAATGATTTCAATATACCTCTATATTTAAATTATACAATAACCAATATTCATGGTAAATCTAGATTAAAGGGTGTAACTGTAAGTAAAGTAGATGAAAATATGAGAATTATTCCTAATACAGATGAATATTATGAGTGCGATACATTAGTTTTATCTGTCGGTCTTATACCAGAAAATGAATTATCTTTAAAAGCAGGTGTAAATTTAGACAATAGAACCAAAGGTGCTATAATTGATGAAAGTTACCAAACTAATATAGAGGGAATATTTGCATGCGGTAATGTACTACATGTACATGATTTAGTAGACTTTGTATCTTTAGAAGGAGAAAGATTAGCATATAATTTAACTAAATATTTAGAGGATAATAAACTAGAAAAATGTAATATAAATATTAATACTAATGAAAATATTGTTTATACAATACCTCAAAAAATAAGCGGAAAAGAGAGCTTTATTTTATCTATGAGAGTTAAAAAAACATATGATAATTGTACTATAGAAATTTTACAAAATGAAAATATTATAAAATCTAAACAAATAAAAAAAGCTCTTCCTGCTAAAATGATACAACTAAGTGTGAATAAAGAAGATTTAAAATATAAGGGTGATTTGAAGGTGATTTTAAAGTGAAAAAAATATATACTTGCATAATATGCCCAAATGGATGTGATATAGAGGTAGATATATGTAATAACAAAATAGAAAACATAAAAGGAAGTAAGTGTAAAAAAGGTAAAGAATATGTATATCAAGAAGTATTTACACCAAAAAGAAATATATCAAGTTCAATAAAAATTGAAGATGGAAACCTACCATTAGTTAGCGTTAGATTAAGCAAACCTATTCCAAAAGAAATGATATTTGATGTCATGGAATTAATAAAAAATATAACCTTAAGAGCTCCTGTTAATATAGGTGATATAGTTATATATAATGTGTTAGATACAGGTAGTAATATTATTATTACTAAAAATATAGAAAGGAAGATTTGATGACTACTATAAGTGATATATTGAAAGATATAGAAATACCTAAAGTTATGAAAATAAAGCAGGAGTTTAATGATAAAAAGGTAGATCATATAGAAAAAGAATTATATAAGCAATTTTTAGAAAAAAATATAAAAAGTAATATAAAAAAAGGGCGTAAGATAGCAATTACAGCTGGAAGTAGAGGAATAAGTAAATATAAAGAAATTATGAAAGTAACCGTAGACTTTGTGAAAGAGTGTGGTGGTGAACCTTTTTTAGTACCTTCCATGGGTAGCCATGGAGGTGCAACTGGTATGGGTCAAGTTAAAGTGTTAAATGACCTTGGAATAACAGAAGAATATATTGGAGCTAAAATACTATCCTCTATGGATGTAATTGAAATTGGAAAGACAGAAAAAAATCTTCCTGTATATATAGATAAAAATGCTTATTATTCAGATGGAATTATTTTACTAAATAGAATTAAAATGCATACTTCTTTTAGGGGAAAATATGAAAGTGGACTTATTAAAATGTTAGCTATAGGCCTAGCTAAAAGAAAGGGCGCAGATATGACTCATAGACTTAGATATGAAAATATGGCAGAAAATATAATATCTGTTGGAAAAGTATGTATTGATAAATTAAATATAATAGGAGCAGTGGCAACAATAGAAAATGGATACAACCAAGTATCTGATATATTTGTATTAAATAAGTATGAAATATTAGAAAAAGAACCTAAGATATTAGAAAAATCTAAACATATTATGGCTAAAATTTATCTAGATGAAATTGATGTATTAATAGTAAAAGAGATTGGTAAAGACATAAGTGGTACAGGTATGGATACTAATATTGTTGGTAGATTTCATACAAATGCAGCTAGTGGAGGACCCCAAATTATAAAATTAGGTTTATTAGATATAAGTGAAAAATCAGATGGGAACGCTAATGGCATGGGACTTGCTGATTTTATATCTAAAAAACTATATAACAAAATAGGCTTTCAATATACATATCTAAACGCTATAACTTCTACAGAACCAAATAGTGTAAAAGTTCCTATGGTTTTAAATTCAGATAAAGAAGTATTTCAAGCTTGTATTAAACTTTGTGGAAAATTAGATATAAGCGAAATAAAAATGGTAATTATAGAAAATACGAAGAATCTAAATGAAGTATTTATGAGTGAAGCTGCATTTAAATCTATTTCAAATAAAAATAAGGTTAAAATAACAAGTAATTTAATAAATATTGAATTTGATAAAGATGGAAATTGTATGTTATAAAGATATAATAACTATTTTTTCTATAAAAATTGCATTTTATAAAAAATTATGAAAAAATATTTTACTTTTATAAGTAAAGTAAAACTAAGTTTATTATTTGGATATTATATATTTTATGTATATAACTTAATTAAATTAATATAAAAGTAGTTAATATTCGTTAAAACTTAAATAAAATAAAAAAAAATCAATTGTTGACTTTTAAATAAATGTAAACTAAAATGTAAATAACTTCAAAAAAATATCACAATTCAAAAAAGTCAGAAAATTATAATGATATTATCTATAGTATTAATAATAGGGGGAAATATTAGAGTAAAAAATTAAATAAAAGGGGGATATTAATATATGGATACAGCTAAATATATTCTAAAACGTATTTTAATGGCTATATTTACTATATTTATAGCGGCTACAATTACATTCTTTTTAATGAAATTAGTACCAGGAAGTCCATTTGCTTCAGAAAAAACAAATGAAATTGCGCAACAAGCCTTAAATGAAAAATATGGACTTGATAAGCCTGTATTAGTACAGTATAAAATATATTTACAACAATTACTAAAAGGAGATTTAGGCGTAAGTTATAAACTTCAAAAAAATGTTCCAGTCGTAAAAATTATCAAAGAATCTTTCCCTATATCAGCTAAAATAGGTGCAATGGCAATTGGATTTGCACTAATACTAGGAATACCATTAGGATGTTTATCTGCTTTAAAAAGAGGAAAATGGGAAGATAGTGTAATCCGTGTTGTATCAACATTAGGGATTGCAGTACCATCCTTTGTAATAGCAACAGCGTCTATGCTAATATTTGCAATTGAATTAAATTTGCTACCTACATATGGTTTGAGTAAACCATCTAGTTACATATTACCAGTATTTACTTTAGGATTTTATCCGATGTGTTATATAACAAGACTTATGAGATCTAGTATGCTTGACTCTCTTGGTCAAGATTATATAAGAACAGCTAGAGCGAAAGGTTTGTCCGAGTTTGTAGTTACATTCAAACATGCTTTAAAAAATTCACTTATACCTGTTATAACATATTTGGGTCCATTAGTTGCATTTACACTAACTGGTGGATTTGTTGTAGAGAAGGTATTTAACATACCAGGACTTGGTAGATACTTCATAAAAGCTATAGACGCAAGAGACTATAACCTTATAATGGGAACTACGGTTTTCTTAGCATCATTTATAATATTAATGAATTTACTTTGTGATATTTTATATAAACTAGTAGATCCAAGAATTAAGTTAGATGAATAGGAGGTGGAGCTTTTATGATATTAGAAAATAGTTCAAAATTTAGTTGTGAAGTTGATTTATGTGCAGAAGATTTTAAACCAGTTACTAAGGAAGCACAACAAAGTTTAGTAACTATGGGTGAAAATACAAGTTATTGGAAGGATGCATGGAGAAGGTTAAAGGAAAATAAAATTGCTATGGTATCTCTAATAGTAATTATTCTAATTATAGGTTTTGCATTTATAGGACCGTATTTAAGTCCTTATACATATGACCAACAAATAAGAGGTGCTGAAAATTTAACACCTTGTTTAGCTCATCCATTTGGCACAGATAAACTAGGTAGAGATTTATTAGTAAGAACTATGGTAGGAGCAAGAATATCTTTATTAATAGGGATAGGATCAGCTTTTATAGTATTGGTTATAGGTTCTATATATGGAGCCATATCTGGACTTGCAGGTGGTAAGATAGATTCAGTAATGATGAGAATTGTTGAAATTATTTATTCATTACCAGATATGTTAGTTATTATACTTCTTAGAATAGTACTTCATGAACCTTTAACTAAAGCATTTGACTCAGGAAATGCATTTGGAGCTCTTCAAACTTTAGGACCTGGTATTATAGCTATGTTTATAGTTTATGGTCTTTTATATTGGGTTGGTATGGCAAGAATAGTTCGTGGTCAAGTTCTACAATTAAAAGAGATGGAGTATATAAGTGCAGCACGTGCATTAGGAGCTAATAATAAAAGATTAATATTTAAACATTTACTTCCAAACTGTGTTGGTCAGTTAGTAGTAACAACTATGTTACAAATACCTTCAGCAATATTTACAGAAGCATTCTTAAGTTTCTTAGGTATAGGTGTAAGTAAGCCGCTAGCAAGTTTAGGTTCATTGGCATCAGATGCATTATCTGGAATATCATCATATCCTTATAGATTAATGTTTCCAGCAGTAGCAATAAGTATAATTATACTTGCTTTTAACTTATTTGGTGATGGTTTAAGAGATGCTCTTGATCCAAGATTAAAGAAATAAGGAGGACAATT
Source organism: Romboutsia sp. Marseille-P6047 (assembly GCF_900604535.1). Classification (NCBI taxonomy): domain Bacteria; kingdom Bacillati; phylum Bacillota; class Clostridia; order Peptostreptococcales; family Peptostreptococcaceae; genus Romboutsia; species Romboutsia sp. Marseille-P6047. Next base: position 42,225 of record NZ_UWOT01000010.1, on the reverse strand, counting down.
TCATGGAAATAACTAAAAATGATTTATTATTAAATGTTGATAACTTAGAAGTGTCTTTCTTTACTCACGCAGGAGAAGTTAAGGCAGTTCGTAAGGTATCTTATGACTTAAAATATGGAGAAGCTATGGGGATAGTTGGAGAATCTGGTAGTGGTAAATCTGTATCATCATATGCTTTAATGGGAATTATCCCAGAACCAGGTAAAGTATTAGGTGGAAGTATAAACTTTGAAGATAAAGAAATAACAAGTTTATCTGAAGCAGAGTTACTTAAATTAAGAGGCAAAGAAGTTGGGATGATATTCCAAGATCCTATGACATCTTTAAATCCAGTTTTTACTGTTGGAAGTCAAATTGATGAAAGTTTAAAAAAGCATACTAATTTAGATAAAAAACAAAGAGAAAAAAGAATAATTGAGTTATTTGAATTAGTTGGTATTAATCAACCTGAAAAAAGATTGAAACAATATCCTCATGAATTTTCTGGTGGAATGAGACAGCGTGTTATGATTGCTATGGCTCTTGCATGTAATCCAAAACTATTAATAGCAGATGAGCCAACAACAGCACTTGATGTTACAATACAAGCTCAAATAATAGAGTTATTAAAAGAATTAAAAGAAAAAATTAATATGTCCATTATATTTATAACACATGATTTAGGTGTTATATCTGAAATATGTGATAAGGTTGCTGTTATGTATGCTGGAAACATTATCGAAAGAGGAAGTATAGACGATATATTTTACAATCCTAAGCATCCGTATACTTTAGGTCTTTTAAAATCAATACCAAAGATAAATATAGATGAGCACGAAAGATTAATTCCTATTGAAGGAAATCCAGTAGATTTAATAAATCCACCTAAAGGATGTGCATTTGCTCCAAGATGTGATTCTTGTATGAGCATATGTATGGATAAAGTACCACCGGCATACTCAATAGATGAAAATCATCACGCTAGCTGTTGGTTATTAGTAAAAGAAGAATTCGAAAGGGAAGGAGTAGCTTTATAATATGAGTGATAATAAAAATGACAATTTAATTGAGATAGTTGGATTAAAAAAATACTTCCCTGTTAAAGAGGGATTCTTAAAAACAAATTATGTAAAAGCAGTTGATGATGTAAGTTTACATATAAAAAAAGTGAAACATTAGGTTTAGTTGGAGAAAGTGGTTGTGGAAAAACTACTTTAGGAAGAACGATTTTAAGACTACATGAGCCTAGTGAAGGTAAGATTATATATGATGGCAAAGATATAACAAAAGTAGATATGCATTCATATAGAAGAAAGATGCAAATAATTTTCCAAGATCCATATGCTTCTTTAGATCCAAGGATGACAGTAGGGGATATAATTGGGGAACCATTAGATATACATAAATTATATAAAAATAAAGGGGAAAGACAAGAAAAAATATATAACTTACTTGAAACTGTTGGTTTAAACAAAGAACATGCTAATCGTTTTGCACATGAATTTTCAGGGGGACAAAGACAAAGAATCGGTATAGCAAGGGCTTTAGCAGTAGATCCAGAATTTATTGTATGTGATGAACCTATTTCTGCATTAGATGTTTCTATTCAAGCACAAGTTGTAAATATGCTAGAAGATTTACAAGCTCAAAGGGGATTTACATATTTATTTATAGCTCATGATCTATCTGTAGTTAAGCATATTAGTAATAGGATAGGAGTTATGTATTTAGGACATTTAGTTGAATTAACAACAAGTGAAGAATTGTATAAAAAACCAATGCATCCTTATACACAAACATTGCTTTCAGCTATTCCTATAGCTGATCCTAAAAGTAGTAGATCTAGAAAACGTATAGTATTAGAAGGAGATATCCCTAGTCCGCTAAATCCACCAAGTGGATGTACTTTTAGAACTAGATGTCCACATGCTACAAGTAAATGTGAAAGTGCAGCACCTACATTAAAAGAATATGGTGAAGGTCATTTTGTAGCATGCCATAACTTATAAAATATATAAAGTAGTATATATTACCAAAGGTATTATATAGATAATAAATAGGGGGAGGAATATAGTATGAAAATATCAAAGCTAAAGAAAAAAGTAGCAGCACTATTAGTGTCGACTTTAGCACTATCAACAGTATTATCTGGATGTAGTAGTTCAGGTACAGACTCAGCAGGAGGTTCTTCAGATGGATTCGAACTTAACGTAAATGTTGGTCCAGAGCCTGAAACAATAGATCCTCAAAAAAATACAGCATCAGATGGTTCGACTTTAATAAATCATGCTTTTGAAGGATTAATGAAGTTAAACTCTGAAAATAAAATAGTTGAAGGTCAAGCGGCAAAATATGAAGTAAGTGAAGATGGAAAAGTATATACATTTACACTTCGTGATGATGCAAAGTGGTCAGATGGAGAAGCTGTAAAAGCTAGCGATTTTGTATATTCATGGCAAAGATTAGTAGATCCAGACACGGCATCAGATTATAACTATATGATAGATATGGTAGAAAATGCAAATGAAATAATGGCTGGAGAAAAACAAGTAAGTGAATTGGGGATAAAAGCAGTTGATGAAAAAACAGTAGAAATAACACTTGCAACACCTACTGCATATTTCTTAGAAATATGTGCATTTCCAGCAACATATCCTGTTAGACAAGATATAATAGAAGCTAATCCTGATACATGGTCTACTGATCCAGAAACTTATATAGGTAATGGACCTTACGTATTAGAATCATGGGATCACCAAGCTAAAATGGTTTATGCAAAGAATGAGAATTATTATGATTTAGAAAATTTAGGACCAGATAAAATAAATTTTGAACTTATGGAAGATCAAAATACTATACTATCAGCATTTAAAAATGGTGAAATATTATTTGGTGATGATTTACCAAGTGATGAAATTGAATCTATGAAAGACAATGGACTTGAAATAAAAAGCCAATTAGGAACGTATTTCTTATGTGTAAATGTTGAAAAAGAAGGTTTAGATAATGATAAGGTTAGACAAGCTCTTTCTCTTGCGATAGATAGAAAATATTTAGTTGAAAAAGTTGCTCAAGGTGGACAAATACCTGCAGATACTTTTGTACCAACAGGTTTAACTGATGCAGATGGAGAAACTGAGTTCCATGATAATGCAGAAGCTTGGTACAGTGCAGATGAAAAAGACTATGAAGAAAATGTTAAAAAAGCAAAAGAGCTTCTTAAAGAAGCAGGATATGAAAATGGAGAAGGTCTTCCAAGTATTGAGTTAATGTGTAACCCAGGTCATGAACCAATAATGGAAGCTGTTCAAAGTATGTGGAAAGAGGAATTGGGTATAAATGTTACTATATCTTCTCAAGACTGGAACGTATTTATACAAACAAGAAAAGATGGCGATTATCAAGTAGCACGTCATGGTTGGTTAGCTGACTATAATGACCCAATATCATTTTTAGATATGTGGGTAACTGATGGTGGTAATAATGATGCTCAATGGTCTAATGCAGATTATGATAAGTTAATAAATGAGGTAAAAGCTTCAACAGATAATAATGAAAGATATGAAAAAATGCACGAAGCAGAAAAGATACTAGGTGAAGAGTCTCCAATAATACCACTTTATTATTATACTGACTTAATGTTAGTATCAGATAAGTTAGAAGGATTCTATACATCTCCACTTGGATATAAATATTTCATGTATACTTCTATATCTGAATAATAAAAAAATAATAAATTCAAATAAAAAAGATGATTTGTGATACACAAATCATCTTTTTTTATTTATTAGTATACATTAATTATATTTCTAACTAATGAAAAATTATAAAATATACATATGATTAAAAAAAAATAGAACATAAAAAGTAAAAAATAGAGTAAAAAAGTAAAAAAATGTAGAAAAATAGTATACTATATTTGTAGAAATGTGTTATAATGCATTTAACTAAAATACGAATTATTTAATTCTATAAAATCAAAAAAGTTTGCAAATTAATTATTAATAATGAGGGAGATTACAAATGATAAAAAGAAATGGGAAACGTATAGCAGCAATAGCTATGGCAGCAGCATTATTAGGTCAAAATATACAACCAGTTTTGGCTCTTGGAGAATTAAATGCTACAGAATTGGTAGAACTAGAAACTGTATTAAATACAGAAAATGGTGACGAGGATTCTTTAAGTGATTCTCAAGACGCAGTTGAAGAAGAATCTGAAGAATTAAAAGAAGATTCAGAAGTAAATAATGAAATAGAAGAAGGTACAACACCTACTGAAGATTCAGTAGATGATCAAGTTAGTGATAATAGTGATAATAATGAAAAAGAAAGTAAGACAACTATAGATTTTAAAGTAATGGCCACGAGTGATTTACATGCCAACTTAATGAATTATGATTATTATACAGGTTCAACAACAAATAATTCGGGTTTAGTTAAAGCTGCAACAGTTATAAAGGAAGAAAAAGCAAAAGCTAATAAATCAAAAAATGCAAATGTAGATAATGTACTCCTAGTAGATAACGGGGATACAATACAAGGAACACCATTAGCAAACTTATATGCAATAAAGCAACCAGTAAAACCAGGGCAAAAATATCCTGTGTACGAAGCTTTAGAATCTTTAGGTTATGATATGACAACTATAGGAAATCATGAGGTTAACTATGGTATGGATTTCATAAAGCAAATAACAAAGGCGAACACTAGTATGGGAATGGTTTGTGCAAACCTTAGAGATGCAAAGACTAAAGAATTAGTATTTGATCCATATAAAATAGTAACAGAAAAAGTAGTAGATTCTAATGGAGTAGAAAGAGAATTAAAGATAGGTGTAACAGGAGTTGTGCCAACTCAAATATTAAATTGGGATAAAGTTATATTAAATGGTGAAGTTACAGTAGATGAAATGGATGAAGCTGTAAAAACTTACACAAAGGAAATGAAAGATAAGGGTGCAGATATAGTTGTAGTACTTGCTCATACAGGATATGGTGATGAAACTACAGATGTGAAAGGTGCAGAAAATGCAGGGTATGCTATATCAATGATAGATGATGTAGATGTAGTTGTTGGTGGACATGTACATAGAAGTGCTAAATATAATGTAAAAAAATCTAATGGAGATATAACTCAATATGTTCAACCATTAAACAATGCTAAAGAAGTTGGTGTAGTAGATCTTAAAATAGATGTAATAGAAGATGGCGATGATGTTACATATGCAATAAATGATTCAGAAACTAAAATAAATAATATAAGTACAAAAGGAAAAGAAAATGATGAAGCAACAGAAGCTGTTGTTAAAGAATATCATGAAGCAACAGATGCATATGTAAATGAAAAATCAGGAGAAGTTACAAAAGATTTAAATAGTTTTTTCACGTTAGTAGCAGATGATCCATCAATACAAATAGTATCTGATGCTCAAAAAGCTTATGTTGAAAAATTAATAGAAGATAATGACCCAAGTCTAGTTAAGTATTCTGATCTTCCAATATTATCAGCAGCAGCGCCATTTAAAGCTGGAAGCAGCGCAGGAAACTATGTGGATATAAAAGCAGGAGGACTTGCTATAAGAGATTTATCTAATTTATATAAATACGATAATACAATGGCAGTTATAAAATTAACTGGGGCAGATGTGAAAGAATGGTTAGAGTTTTGTGCTAACATGTTTAACACAATAGACCCTAATTCTACCAAGGAGCAAGATTTAATAAATAGAGATTTTCCTACATTCAACTTTGATGTAATAGATGGTGTAGAATATGAAATAGATGTAACTCAAGAGCCTAAGTATGATAAAAAAGGAAATGTAATAAATGAAAATTCTTCAAGAATATATAATTTAACTTACAATGGTAAACCTATAGATTTAGAACAAGAGTTCTTAATAGCTACTAATAACTATAGAGCTGGGGGAGATAGTTTCCCATGGAATGGTAGACAAGTACCAGTATACACTACAACAGATGAAAGTAGAGATGTATTAAAGAAATATATAGAAGATGCTGGAAAATTAGAACCTTCAGTAGATAATAACTGGAAGTTTAAAACTATAGATACAGATACAAAAGTATACTTTACTTCTCACGAAAATGGAGTGAATTACTTAGCAAATTATCCTGCAATATCTACAAATAAAGAAGTAGCAGGAGAGCAATTATATAAATACTACTACGATTTATCAGCTACACAAGAAAAAGAAGATACAAATAAAATAACAATACTCCATACTAATGATACTCATGGTAGATTAAAGGCAGACAGTAGTGTAATAGGTATAGATACCGTTGCAGCTATAAAAAATAATACTGAAAATTCAATACTAGTTGATGCAGGAGATACTATACATGGTTTACCATTTGTAACATTAAGTAAAGGTCAAGATGCAGTAGATTTATTAAATGCAGCTGGATATGAATATATTGTTCCTGGTAACCATGATTTTAACTACGGATATTCAAGATTAATGGAGTTATTTAAAAATAGTGTATCATTAAAAAATGGGGAAAATAAACTTAGATTATTAGCTTCTAATGTAAAGAAAGATGGTCAATCTGTGTTTGAATCTAATAATATAAAGGAGATGGAAGTCAACGGAAAAACTGTAAAGGTTGGATTCTTTGGTATAGCTACACAAGAAACAGCTTATAAAACTAATCCTAACAATGTTAAAGGAATAGAATTTACTAGTCCGATTGATGCAGCAAAAGAACAAGTTGCTGAATTAGAAAAACAAGGCGCAGATGTAATAGTAGCTCTATCACATGTTGGGACTGATGAAAGTAGCAATCCTACAGCATACGATGTTATAAATGCAGTTGATGGCATAGATGTATACGTAGATGGTCATAGCCATACAACATTTAAAAATGGAGATAAAGTAAATGATACTTTATTAGTAAGTACAGGAGAGTATTTATCAAATCTTGGCAAAGTAGAGTTAGAATTAGATGAAAATAATGAAGTATTAGATGCTACTGCAAGTCTTATAACTAAGGAAGAAGCTTTAAAAGTAACTCCTGATGCCAATGTTAAGGCTAAAATAGCTGAAATAGATGCTAAACAAGGAGACGTATTATCTGAAGTAGTCGGAAAAACTACTATAGACTTAGATGGAGATAGAAATAGCGTAAGATTTGGTGAAACAAACTTAGGAAACTTAATAACAGATGCTATGATAAGTGAAACTGGAGCAGATATAGCTATAACTAATGGAGGAGGAATCCGTGCTAGTATAAAAGCTGGAGATATTACTAAAGGTGATATAGTAAGTGTTTTACCTTTTGGAAACTATATAGTTACAAAACAGCTTACAGGAGCTCAAATAAAACAAATCCTTGAATTTGGTGTTAGAAGTTACGGTGAATCTTTAGGTGGATTCCCACATGTAGCAGGTATAAAATTTGTAGTTGATCCAAGTAAAAAGGTAGGAGATAGAATAATATCTTTAACTATAAATGGTAAAGATTTAGATATGAACAAAACTTATACAGTAGCAACAAATGATTTTATGGCAGCTGGTGGAGATGACTATCCATGCTTTGGTGATGTTCCTACATTAAATGAATACTCTTCATTAGAAGAATCATTAGTTAACTTTATAAAAACTTTAGGTACTGTTAATTATACTAAGCAGGGTAGAATTTTAGCGGGTACAATGATTGGTAATGCTATAAAAGTTGAAGTTGAAAGTGAGTACTTAAAAGATATATTATTAGAGGCTGTTAAAAACGGATATACAGTAGAATCTGTACAAGAAAACGGAAAGTCCCTAATTAAAGTATATAATTCAAAAATAAAAAATAAAGAACTTATAGCTATATTAGAAGTAAAAGATATGTCAATTGAAGACGTAAAAGCTATGGTAAATGCTGTAATAGATGAAGTTGAAGCTGGTAAGCCAGGAAATGGTGGAAGTAATAGCGGAAACCAAAATGGAGATAACAATAATAATAACGGAAATGGTGGAAGTAATAGCGGAAACCAAAATGGAGATAACAATAATAATAACGGGAATGGTGGAAGTAGTAACGGAAACCAAAATGGAAACAAACCATCAAATCCTCAAACAGGAGATATAAGCATATTAGGGTACATTGGTATGGGGGTTACGGCTGTAGCTGGTATACTTACAAATAATAGAAGAAAAAAATAAAATAAAATTAAAATATAATTAAATAGACATAGAGAATAGTATATACTAATCTCTATGTCTATTTTTATAATTTTATCGTGAAAATAAGTATAGTAATGCTATTTATATGAAGTTATAAGTAAAGATCTATTTATAAAAAAAAATATATATATACCTAGTAGGTTTAATAATATTATGAATAAATAATAAAAAAATAAAAATATATAAATAAGTACATTAAGATAATAGATACTGGTGAAAAAGTAATATTACCAGGGTTTATAGACAGGCTTATCAGATTTTTAGAGAAAATGAAATTGGAATCATTGAAGTAGGCAAATATGCTGATTTTATAATAATTGATATATATAAGTTTTACTAAAAAATTAATATATAGTCTTTATTTAAAAGTAAGGTTACATTAAAAATATGTACCCTCAAATATTATTTTTAAATTTTTCATAAATAGTTTAATATATTTTTATATAAAATAGTGTTTGCAATGGATTAAGAATATAGAATGATTATAAATATTTTATAAAAATGCCATTTAAAAATATTTATATAGAAAAAGTAGTTGACTTTTTATTTCGAATATAATATAGTTTGATTATCAAAGGAAATAAAACGATTTATTAAAAATACTTTGGATTATTTTTTTTGATAAGATATCTTGAATTTCAAAATATATACAAATCAAAATAACAAGGAGAGTTTTATGAAAGAGGTAATAATAGGAGGTGTTGGAAAGTATGCTCCTTCTAAAATAATCACTAATGACCAACTTAGTGAAATTATAGAAACTAGTGATGAATGGATATACTCACGTACTGGTATAAAGCAAAGGCACGTATCTATAGGTGAGGATACATCATATATGGCATCTGAAGCAGCTAAAATGGCTTTAGAAAATGCAAATATAAGATCAATAGACATTGATTTAATAGTAGTAGCAACTTGTACTCCAGATATGTATACTCCATCTACTGCTTGTATAGTACAAAGTATAATAGGTGCTAATAACTCAGTAGCCTTTGATATAAGTGCTGCATGTTCTGGATTTATATACGGATTAGATGTTGCAAAATCTCTTATGAAATCAAATGGATATAATAATGCACTTGTTATAGGTGCAGAAAATCTTTCAAAATCAGTTGACTGGGAAGATAGATCTACATGTGTATTATTTGGTGATGGAGCAGGTGCCGTGGTTTTATCAAAAAGCGATAATGTTGGTTTAATCAGTTCCTTTTGTAAATCAGAAGGAGAAAAGTATAAGTGTATAACTATTGAAGGTAATGATGTAGATAGTCCATTTGTGGAAAATAAGGTTATAAAAAGTTCCAAATTAAAAATGAATGGAAATGAAGTATTTAAATTTGCTACATCTACTATAGTAAATTCAATTAATAAAGTTTTAAATGAAAATAATTTAAACTTAGATGATATTGATTATATAATACCACATCAAGCTAATGTAAGAATTATTGATTATGCTGCTAAAAAATTAAAAGTTTCAGTAGATAAGTTTTATATGAATATAGAAGAGTATGGAAATACTTCAGCAGCATCCATACCAATTGCATTAAGTGAAATGTGGAAAAAAAAACTAATAAAAAAAGGTAACAAAATTATATTAGTTGGATTTGGAGCTGGGCTTACATATGGTGCAACTCTAATAAACTGGGCTATATAATTTAAAATAAAATAAGGAAATTTAAAATTTATAAAATTAACTAAGATAACTAAGATCAAGTAAAAATTAAATTAAATCAATGGAGGATAATAAAATGATATTTGAAAAATTACAAACAATAATAGAAGAGAACTTATCAATAGAAAGAGATGAAATAACTTTAGAAAGTACATTTGAATCATTAGGTATAGATTCATTAGATACATTCCAATTAGTAATAGAAATAGAAGAGCAGTTTGGAATAGAAGTTGAATCACCAGAAAATATGAAAAGTATTCAAGATGTAGTAAATTACATAGAAGATAAGCAAAAAGAAAAAGTAAATTCGTAAGATAGTAAAGTTACAGGAGGACCTATGAAATATACTAGGATAACAGAATTACTTAATATAAAATATCCAATAATTCAAGGTGGTATGGCATGGATTTCAGATGCTACACTAGCAGCAGCCGTAAGTGAAGCAGGTGGACTTGGTATTATAAGTGGCGTTGGAAATGTAGAAGATGTAAGATCTGAAATTCAAAAAGCAAAATCACTTACTGATAAACCATTTGGTGTGAATATAATGTTAATGGGCAAGAATGTTGATGAAATAGCTAAACTCGTATGTGATGAAAAGGTAGCCGTTGTAACTACTGGTGCTGGAAGCCCTGGAAAGTATATGGATGATTGGAAAAAAAATAATATAAAAGTAATACCTGTTGTCCCTTCTGTAGCAATTGCTAAAAGAATGGAAAAATTCAAAGCAGATGCAGTTATTGTAGAAGGGATGGAAGCAGGCGGACATATAGGCCAACTAACTACTATGAGTTTAGTTCCACAGGTTGTGGATGCTATAGATATTCCTGTTATAGCAGCAGGAGGGATAGGTGATGGTAGAGGAATAGCAGCATCTTTTATGCTTGGGGCTAGTGGAGTTCAAATGGGGACTAGATTTTTAGTATCAGATGAATGTAGAGTTCATGATAATTATAAAGAAAAGGTATTAAATGCAAGGGATATAGATAGTGAGGTTACAGGTACCTCAACATCTCATCCTGTTAGAGTTTTAAGAAATAAGCTTACTAGAGAATATAGTAAACTGGAAAAATCTAATGCTGATATAAGTGAAATAGAAGCTTTAGGTAAAGGAGCTCTTCAAAAAGCAGTTATACATGGAGATGTTGATAATGGTAGCGTAATGGCAGGACAAATTGCTGGAATGATAAATAAAAAACAAAGTTGTGAAGAAATTATAAATGAATTAATGAATGAACTTGATGAAGTCCTTAGGAGGGTACAATGAGAAAAAAGACGGCATTTCTTTTTCCAGGTCAAGGATCTCAGTATATAAATATGGGGAAAGATTTATACGATAACATAGATGAATGTAAATATATATTTGATAAAGGTGAAGAAATTTTAGATATGCCTATTAAAGAGCTAATCTTTAAAGGTCCTATAAATGAATTAACAAAAACTAAGAATAGTCAGCCAGCAATTTTACTTACATCATTAGCTTGCCAAAAAGCTTTAGAACTTAATGGAGTGGAGGCTGATTATACATTAGGTTTATCATTAGGAGAGTACGGGGCCTTAATTTATGGTGAATGCTTGTCTTTTGAGGATGGTATGAATCTTATTAAAAAAAGAGCTGAAATAATGGATTTATCAGTTAGTTCTGATAAAGGAACAATGGCAGCTATACTTAAGCTAAGTGAAGAAAAAGTTGAAGAGCTAATAAAGAAAGCTAGCGAGTATGGTTTAGTAGAAGGTGCTAATTATAATTGTCCAGGGCAAGTAGTTATCTCAGGAGAACATGATGCTATAAAAGCGAGTGTAAAAATAGCAAAAGAATTAAAAGGTATTGCAATGCCACTAAAGGTAAGTGGACCATTTCATAGTTCTATTTATAAAGAAGCTAGTTATAAGTTCTATGAAGAATTAAAAAAAGTTGATATAAAAGAATTAAAAAAAGTTGTTTATTCTAATGTAAAAGGATGTCCTTATAAAAAAAGTGATGATATAAAAGAATTATTAAGAAAGCAAATAATGTCTTCAGTACTTTTTGAAAAAAGTATAAGGGATTTAATAGATAAAGGAGTAGATACTTTTATAGAGCTGGGACCAGGTAAAATACTAAGTGGATTTGTAAAAAAGATAGATAAAAGTGTTAATGTTTATAATGTAGAAGATATACAGTCTTTAAATGAAACACTAGATAAATTAAAATTACAAACAGTAAATCTATAGTGTTCATTAATAGGAGGAGTAAGATGTTAAAAGGAAAATGTGCAATAATAACTGGTGCTTCTAGAGGTATTGGTAGAAGCATAGCATTAAAGTATGCTAAAGAAGGTGCTAACATAGTACTTAATTATAAAAATAGTAATAAAGAAGCCCTTGAATTAAAAGAAGAATTAGATAAATTAGGATCTAATACTTTGATAATCAAAGCAGATATTAGTAAATTTGAAGAAGCAGAGAAATTAATAAAAGAAGCTAGAGGAGCTTTTGGAAAAATAGATATATTAGTTAATAATGCAGGTATAACAAAAGATACATTATTAATTAGAATGAAAGAAGAAGATTTTGATAGTGTAATAGAAGTAAATTTAAAAGGAGCATTTAACTGTTTAAGAGCAGTATCTCCAATAATGATAAAGCAAAAAGAAGGAAAAATAATAAACATGTCATCCGTTGTAGGTGTTATAGGAAATGCTGGTCAAGTAAATTACTCAGCTTCAAAAGCTGGACTTATCGGTATGACAAAATCTTTAGCTCGTGAAATTGGAAGTAAAAATATAAATGTAAATGCTATAGCTCCAGGTTTTATAGACACAGATATGACTAGAGTACTAAGTGATGATCAAAAGAAAAATATAATATCTCAAGTACCTCTTAAAAGATTAGGTCAAGTAGAAGATATTGCAAATTTAGCTGTATTTTTAGGAAGTGACAAATCTAATTATATAACAGGTCAAGTTATCCACGTTGATGGCGGAATGGCAATGTAGGAGGAAATTATGTGTAAAAGAGTAGTAATAACAGGAATAGGTGCGATAACTCCTATTGGTAACAATGTAAGTGAATTTTGGTCAAATGCTAAAAATGGAAAATTAGGTATAGATTTTATAAAGTCTATAGAAACTGAAAATTTAGATGTGAAAATAGCTGGCGAAGTTAAAAATTTAAAAGTAGAAGATTATTTAGATAAAAAAGAAAGTAGGCGACTTGATAAGTTTACTCAGTATGCACTTATAGCAAGTGAGGAGGCTATAAAACAATCAGGTCTTAATATAGATGAAATTGATAAAAATCGACTTGGAGTTATGGTAGGTTCTGGTATTGGAGGGTTCCATACTCATGAGAATGAATTTAGTGCATTATATAATAGAGGACCGAAAAGAGTATCACCTATGTATATACCCATGACAATAATAAATGCTGCAGCTGCTAATATTGCAATTAAATATGAAGCAAAAGGTACTTGTACATCAGCAGTAACTGCTTGTGCAACAGGAACTAATAATATAGGAGATGCATTTAGACATATAAAATATGGTTATGCTGATGTAATGATAACTGGAGGATGTGAGTCATCTATAACTCCTATAGCTATAGCTGGTTTCAATAATATGAGAGCTCTAAATTCTAGTAATATACCAGAAAAGGCATCAACACCATTTGATAAAAATAGAAGTGGATTTGTAATGGGAGAGGGTGCAGGTATATTAGTAATGGAAAGTTTAGATCATGCATTAAAAAGAAATGCAAATATATTATGTGAAATAGTTGGGTATGGTTCAACTTGTGATGCATATCATATAACATCTCCAGATCCAAATGGAGAGAGTGCATCAAGAGCTATGATGGATGCAATTAATGAAGGAAAAATAAGTCCAAGTGATGTTTCTTATATAAATGCACATGGTACATCTACTCCATATAATGATTTATTCGAAACTAGAGCAATAAAAAAAGTATTCGGAGTGGATGCAAAAAATATACCTATATCTTCAATAAAATCTATGACTGGTCACTTACTTGGAGCTGCAGGAGCTGTAGAGTCAATAGCTTGTATAAAAACATTACAAGAAGGATTTATACCACCAACAATTGGTTATACTGAAAGCGAAGAGGAACTAGATTTAGACTATGTACCTAATGTTGGAAGAGAATGTGATGTTAAGTATACAATAAACAACTCCTTAGGATTTGGAGGTCATAATGCATCTTTATTATTTAAGAGATGGGAGTAGTTGGAGGCTAATATGAATTTTAATGAAGTAAAAGAACTTATTAATATAATAAATAATTCTGATTTATCTTATTTTGAAATGCAAGATGATAAAGAATTTATAAAGATAGATAAATCTATTACTAGAAATTATATACAAAATAGTATAGATGGAATAGATGCTAAAAGCATAAATAGATTAGCTATAACAGATTTAAGTGAAGGAATAGAAATTAGAGAAATGGGACTTATTGATGATGGGTTAAATATTTCTAATAAAGATAGTCTTAAAATTACAGACTCTAAGGAAAGTTTTGAATTTATAAAGTCACCAATAGTAGGTACATTTTATGAGGCCATGTCTCCAGAAGATAATCCATTTGTAAGTGTTGGGCAAAGAGTAAATAAAGGTGATGTTATTTGTATAGTTGAAGCTATGAAGTTAATGAATGAAATTAGTGCAGAATATGATTGCGAGATAGTAAGTGTACTAGGTAAAAATGGAGAAATGGTACAGTATGGAGATTCATTGTTTAAGGTAAGGAGAGTATAAATGCTAAATATAAAAGAAATAAAAGATATTTTGCCACATAGATATCCTTTTTTTATGATAGATCGAGTTGAAGAAGTAGTTGAAGGTAAAAGTGCAAAAGGATACAAAAATGTAACTATAAATGAAAATTTTTTTAATGGTCATTTCCCTGAATATCCAGTAATGCCTGGTGTACTAATATTAGAGGCATTGGCTCAAATGGGAGCTATATGTATACTTTCTATGGATAGTTTTAAAGGAAAAATAGGATTTTTAGTTGGAGCTGATAAAGTACGATGGAAAAGGCAGGTAATACCTGGTGATAAACTTGATTTAGAAATAGAAATAATAAGATTAAAAGGTAATATAGGTGTTGGAAAAGGTAAAGCAACTGTAAATGGTAATTTAGTTTGCGAAGGCGAGATAATGTTTGCTATTGGGTAGGTGATATTTATGTTAAAGAAAATACTTATAGCTAACAGAGGTGAAATTGCAGTTAGAATAATTAGAGCTTGTAGAGAGCTTAATATAAGTACTGTAGCAATTTATTCTGAAGGGGATAAAGATGCACTTCATGCTCAAATGGCAGATGAAGCTGTTTGTGTAGGAGGACCTCTTAGTAAGGATAGCTATTTAAATATGACAAATATATTAAGCGCATGTGTTTTGACGGGATGTGAAGGTATACATCCCGGTTTTGGATTTTTATCAGAAAATCCAAAATTCGCTAAAATGTGTAAAGAATGTAACATAAAATTTATTGGACCAGATTATGAGGTTATTGAATTGATGGGTGATAAGGCAAGAGCTAGAGAGATTATGAAAAATTCAAATATTCCAGTTGTACCAGGATATGAAGGTGAAATAACTTCGTATGAACATGCAATAGACTTAGCTAATAATATAGGGTTTCCTTTAATGATAAAAGCGGCTGCTGGAGGTGGTGGAAAAGGTATAAGGATAGTTAGAGACTCTAAAGAGTTTAAACATAATTTTGAAGCTGCTAAGTTAGAATCAAAAGCATGCTTTGGTGAAGATAAAGTTTATATTGAAAAGTATATAGAAAATCCAAGGCATATAGAGTTTCAAATACTGGCTGATGAATATGGTAATATAGTACATTTAGGGGAAAGAGAGTGTTCACTTCAAAGAAACAACCAAAAAGTACTAGAGGAAGCTCCATCATGTTTTTTAGATGAAAACTTAAGAGAAAAAATGGGTGAGGTTGCTATTAAAGCTGCTAGAACTGTAAATTATAAAAATGCAGGGACTATTGAATTCTTAGTAGATAATAATGGTGAATTTTATTTTATGGAAATGAATACAAGAATTCAAGTAGAACATCCAATAACTGAAATGGTAACAAATATAGATATAGTAAAAGAACAGTTAAAGATAGCCTCTGGTATGAATTTAGATATAAAACAAGAAGATATTAAAATATCTGGTCATGCAATAGAATGTAGAATTAATGCTGAGGACCCTAATAATAACTTTAGACCATGTCCAGGCAAAATCACAGAACTATATATACCTTCAGGTCTTGGTGTAAGAGTTGATAGTGCTATATATTGTGGATATGAAATACCTCCATATTATGACTCTATGATAGGTAAGCTTATTACTTTTTCAGATAATAGAGAAGATGCAATAATAAAGATGAAAAGAGCCTTAGATGAATTTGCAATAGGTGGTGTTACAACAAATATTGATTTCCAATATGAAATACTTGAACATGATGATTTTATAGATGGAAATTATAATACATCATTTATAGAAGATAAGTTGGTGAATAGCAATGCTTAAGAATTTATTTAGAAAAAGAGAATATGTTACAGTTAATACTAGAAATTTAGATGAATCATCTTCTCTTCCTAACATACCTAATGGAAAATGGACTAATTGTCCTAAATGTAAAAATATATTATATAAAGAAGATTTAGAAAAAAATCATAATGTATGTATAGGATGTGGTCATCATTTTAATATCTCTGCAAGAACAAGAATAAATCAAATTTTTGATGAAGATAGCTTTGTAGAATTTTTTTATGATATAGAATCTAAAAATCCTTTGAATTTCGAAGGATATGAAGAAAAACTAAAGTTAAATAAAGAAAAATCTGATTTAAATGAAGCTGTAATAACTGGAGTAGGAGAGATAGATGATATTAAAGTTGCAACTGCAGTTATGGATAATAATTTTATGATGGGAAGCATGGGATGTGCAGTAGGAGAAAAAATAACTAGGATTATAGAATATTCTAATGAAAATAAACTACCTCTTATTATATTTACAACATCAGGTGGAGCTAGAATGCAAGAAGGCATATTTTCTCTTATGCAAATGGCTAAAACTTCAGCTGCAATAGCAAGACATGATAAAGAGGGTTTATTGTATATTAGTATAATAACAAATCCAACAACAGGTGGAGTTAGTGCAAGTTTTGCTATGCAGGGAGATATAATTCTAAGTGAGCCAAATGCAGTGATAGGTTTTGCCGGAAGAAGGGTAATAGAAAATACAATAAATGAAAAATTACCTGAGATTTTTCAAAGTGCAGAATTTGCATTAGAAAAAGGCTTTATAGATTCAATTGTTAAAAGAAAAGATTTAAGAAACTATTTATCTAGAATATTAAATTTACATGAGGTGGCTGAGTATGCAAAATAGTGAAAATATAATATGGGATAAGGTTAATATTGCTAGGCATAAGGATAGACCAAACTCTAGATTCTATATAGAAAATATATTTGATGAATTTATAGAACTTCATGGAGATAGATCATTTAGAGATGATAAAGCAATAGTTGCAGGTATAGGAAGCATAAATAGTATAAATGTTACTGTAATTGGTATAAATAAAGGTAAAACTACAAAAGAAAATATAGATACTAATTTTGGAATGGTACATCCCGAAGGATACAAAAAAGCCCTTAGATTAATGAAACAAGCTGAAAAATTTAAAAGGCCTGTAATTTGCTTTGTTGATACTCCAGGAGCGTTTTGTGGAATAGAAGCAGAAGAAAGAGGTCAAGGGTATGCTATTGCTCAAAACTTAATGGAAATGAGCAATTTGAAAACGCCTATAATATCTATTATAATAGGTGAAGGAGGAAGCGGTGGAGCATTAGCTCTTGCATTAGGAGATAAAGTATATATGATGGAAAATGCTATATATTCAATTTTATCACCAGAAGGATTTGCTTCTATACTTTGGAAAGACGTTACTAAATCGAAAAAAGCTGCACTGACAATGAAAATAACCTCTGATGATTTGAAAGCATTTGATATTATAGATGATATTATTAAGGAACCAGAAAATGGAGCACAAGAAGATCCAAAAAAATCTGCATATTATATAAAAGATTATATAATTAAAGATTTAGAAGAGCTTTTAAATACTGATGTTGATGAATTAGTCCTAAATAGGTATAATAAGTTTAGAAAAATAGGAGATTATAAATTATGATATTATAATAATGACTATAATTTGAAAATGTTACCATAGTACCAATTGAATTTATATAAAAAATTTATTATAATACATTTAGAATAAGAAATATGGAGAGCGGATACTATGAATAATACAACAGAAGAAATTTTAAACACATTATTGGTACAATTATTTAATGATATATTACATATCGAAGAAAAAGCTATGAAAAGAACAGAGTTTACAAATTTATCAATAACAGAAATTCATACAATAGAAGCTATTGGAACTGAAGGTAATAGAACTATGGGTGAAATAGCACACGATTTAAGAATAACTGTGGGTACACTTACTACGGCTATAAATAGATTAATAAAAAAAGGTTATGTAGAAAGAAAAAGAATAGAAGAAGATAGAAGAGTTGTTCTTGTAAGTTTAACAGATGCAGGTAAAATGGTTTTTGATGCTCATGGTGTTTTCCATAAGGAAATGATTGATGAAATACTTGAAAATTTTGATGAATCTGAGTTAGGTGTTTTAACTAAAGCTTTAGGCAAAGCAACTAGATTTTTTGAGAGAAAATATGAGAGCTTCCAATAGGAGGCTTTTTTATTATAAAAAATTATAATAAAATAAAAGCTATCTTACTAATTGATTATTTAAATAATATAAGTAAGATAGCTTTTACTTTTATAATCTATAATTCAGAAACCAATTCATTTATGACTTCTTTTACAGATTTTACTTCATTTATTTTATAAGCATCAGCACCACAAAATAGTAAAGCATTGTCTATATCTCCTTTTACTGCATTAATTAAAGCTGCTGAAATACAGTAAGGTGTACTTTTAGGGTTACAAGGAACTAAACAATTATAGCATTTACGAATATTAGGTCTTGATAAAGTTATAGAATCTAAGAATTTGTTTTTTATAGCTCTCCCTGGAAGACCCACTGGACTTTTAACGATTTTTATATCTTCTTTTTTTGAATTGATATATATACTTTTAAAGTTTTCGTGTGCATCACATTCATATGTGGGAACAAATCTAGTTCCAACTTGAACACCACTAGCTCCTAAATCTAAATATTTTTTCACATCATGGCTAGAAGAAATTCCTCCTGCTGCTATTACTGGTATTTTTTTATTATATTTTTTCTCATAATTTTTTACGATATTTAAAATATTTTTAAAATCATCATCATAATTAATAGAATTTATATCATTTAATTCATCATTACTAAAGCCTAGATGACCTCCAGCTTTAGGTCCTTCAACTATTATTAAGTCAGCTGTAGTATTGTCTTTTTTATCCCATATTTTTAATATTAGATTAGCAGCTTTTGATGATGACACTATTGGAGCTATTTTTGTTTTAGAATTTTTTACTAAGCTAGGCAACTTTAAAGGAAGACCAGCTCCAGAAATTATTAAATCACATTTAGATTCTACAGCGGATTTTACATGCTCTTCATAGTAGCTCATGGCAACCATTAAATTAACTCCAATAATACTATTATTAGATTTTTCCTTAGCGATTTGAATATGTTTTTTTAAAGCTCTTAGGTTAGCCTTTAAAGTATTATTTTCAAAATCATATTCATCATATCCAATATTTACGCCAGATATAACTCCTATACCACCGGCATTACTAACTGCTGAAGCTAAAGATGAGCGTGATATTCCTATACCCATACCACCTTGTATTACAGGTACATTTGCAATTAAATCTCCAATAACTAATTGTTTCATAAATTTCCTCCTAAGAATGAAAGAAATTAAAATTTAAAATTAACTAAGATAAGTATTATTATACTACAAATTCAATATATTTTCAGTAAATATATAATAATCAAAATATATAATAATTTATAAATTAAACAATATCTTACATAAAAATGAATATATTAATTATGACATAAGATAAATATAGCGAATGTTTTCTTAAATATAAAATATTAGACAAATTTTAATTAAAAAGGAGATGTAGTTATGACAACAATAGCATGGATTTTTATGGGGGTATCGTGTATTTCTCTTACATTAGTATGTATAATAACAGTAAAGAAAACAATCGATTAAATCAGATGAATAGTATAAAAAAAGAAGTATCCTACAAATTTATAGGATACTTCTTTTTTAGGTAAAAAATCGAAAAATATAATTATTAGCTTTTATATTAATTTAGATGTATAATATAATGACACAACTTGTTGTAAAACATAAGGAGAAATCATGATAAAAAGAGAATTTGATATAAATGATATAGCATACCTTGCTAAAGATAGAAGAATAAAAGTACATGTTGATGGTAGTGATACTTATACTAAAAACATATCTTTAAAGTCTGGATATGCTGTTAAGATACTCGACTTTTATGAAATAGAAAAGTATGGATATTCATATGAAGCTGAATTTAAAAAAGATGGGACTTCATATATAATAAGAAGGCACTTAAGTCAATCAGATTTAAGACCTAAAAAAGTTATAAAGTAATAGGAGAAATTAGACAATGAATTATATAACGCCAAATAATAAGTATGAAATATTTGTAAAAGATATAGCAATAAAGCAAAAATTTGATAAGCAAATTACTAAATCTGTTACAGTAACAAAACACCAAGTAGAAGAGTGTATTAAATTTGCTGAGGAAAGTGTGAACTCATCAGATTATTATAAAAAATTAGTTCCTAAAGATATAAAAGATGACCAGCTAAAAAAAGAAGTTGGAAAGCAAAGATTATTTATAGAAAAGATAGCTGAGTGTGGAGTTATAAACTATTTAATTTATAAAGGGATAGACTACAAATTATTATCATCTAATAATATAGGTATAAAAACTGCAATAGCAAAAGAAATTCACACAAGACTTATAATAGATAAGAGTGAGTTTTCTAATAATCATAAAGATTACTATATAGGTGTTCATTTAAATATGGAAATGGTTAATAAGAGAGATAATATAAATAGACATTTAGTTAAAGACCTATATAATATAGAAGAAGTTCAAATATTTGGTTATTTAGAATCTAAGTTTATTAAAGATCTTAGATATGAAACTATTATAAATAAAAATGGCAAAAAAGAATTTAGATTCTATACTAAAAAGTCAGATGGATATGATAAGAAAAAAGAGTATGCAAAGCTTATAGATACACAATGTAAGTGGTATTATTTAGATAAATGCATGCCAATAGACAATTTATTAAAAAAATAAAGTAGTTTTAAAGCTCACATATAGTGGGCTTTTTAATATTAAACATCTTAATAATAATTCTTCATTATGATATAATAATAATTTAGATACAAAGGAGGTCAAAACATGCAAATAGACAGAAGTAAATTAACTCCTATGATGAAACAATACTTTGAATGTAAGGATAAATACCCCGATTGTATATTATTCTTCAGACTAGGAGATTTCTATGAAATGTTTTTTGAAGATGCTATAGTGGCTTCAAAAACATTAGAAATAGCATTAACAGGAAAGTCTTGCGGATTAGAAGAAAGAGCACCTATGTGCGGTATACCTTTCCATTCTGCAAATTCATATATATCTAAGTTAGTAGAAAATGGTTACAAGGTAGCTATAGGTGAACAGCTTGAAGATCCTGCTACAGTAAAAGGAATAGTAAAAAGAGATGTAATAAGAGTAGTAACTCCTGGTACAGTACTTGAAGGAAGCTTACTAGAAAATAAAAAGAATAACTATTTACTTTCATTATATAAGGTAAATCATAACATAGGTTTAACTTATGTTGATATAAGTACAGGAGAAACAAATGCCACTTATTTAAGTAAAGATAAAGTAGTAGAAGAAATAGCAAAAATTCACCCAACAGAAATAATACTAAATGATTTAAGTTTTATGGATGAATTAAAGAATATAGCTACTATAGGCAATATATATATAAATGAGAATTTTGAGGAAAAATATTTAGACACAAATATACTAAATCAGTATTTTAGTGAAGAATATTTAAGTAAATTAAAATTTGATGATAACAGTTTAATAAAAACAAGTTTATGTATACTTTTAAATTATATTTATAATACGCAAAAACAAGTTACTTCAAATATTAATAATATTAATATATATAATTCAAGTGAGTATATGGTGCTTGATATGTTTACTAGAAATAACCTAGAACTTACTCAAACCATAAGAGGAAGCAAGAAAAAAGGGTCATTACTTCATGTATTAGATAAGACCTCTACTGCTATGGGAGGAAGACTTCTTAGAAAATATGTAGAAGAGCCATTAGTAAACAAAAAAAGAATAGAAAGACGTCTTAATGTTATAGAAGAAATAAAAGATGACTTTATGTTAAGAGAAGACTTAAACGAGATACTTAAAAATGTATATGACATAGAAAGAATATGCGGAAAAATTGCATTTGAAAAAGTAACTCCAAAGGAAATGATACATTTAAAAAATTCTATAGAAAAACTACCTGAATTAAACAATATAATAAAATCATCAAGTGCA
This sequence comes from Romboutsia sp. Marseille-P6047, assembly GCF_900604535.1. Taxonomy (NCBI): domain Bacteria; kingdom Bacillati; phylum Bacillota; class Clostridia; order Peptostreptococcales; family Peptostreptococcaceae; genus Romboutsia; species Romboutsia sp. Marseille-P6047. The sequence goes on along the minus strand of NZ_UWOT01000010.1, from coordinate 19,730 downwards.
GAAATACTAAAAAAATATATAGACAGTATGGATGATTTAAATGATATTTATAGTTTAATAGAAGATGCTATAAAAGAAGATCCAAGTATAACTATAAAAGATGGAAATATAATAAAATCTGAATTTAATGATGAATTAAAGGAACTTAGAGATATTTCTAAAAATGGAGCTTTCATGATAAAAGAAATAGAAAATCGTGAAAGAGAAAAAACAGGTGTTAAGTCTTTAAAAATAGGATTTAATAAAGTATTTGGATATTTTATAGAAATAACTAAAGCAAATCTAAGTACTGCAAATATCGATGATGGATATATAAGAAAGCAAACTTTAAGTAATGCAGAGAGATTTATAACATCAGAATTAAAAGAAATAGAAGATAAAATACTTAATGCAGAAGAAAAAATAAAAACATTAGAATATGAAATATTTGTTAATATAAGAGAAACTATATATAAAAATATAGATAGAATACAAAAAGTAGCAAAAATAATAGCAAATATAGATGTGTTTGTATCTTTTGCTACAGTAGCCTATATGAATAACTATGTAAAACCATGTATAAATGAAGATAATAAATTAGATATAAAAAATGGGCGCCATCCTGTTATAGAAAGTATAGTAGGAGAAGAAAACTTTGTTCCTAATGATACTTATTTAAATAGTGGAGAAAATATAATAAATATTATAACTGGACCCAATATGGCTGGTAAATCTACTTATATGAGACAAACTGCAATAATTACATTAATGGCTCATATAGGTTCATTTGTCCCTGCTGAATATGCTAATATACCTATTTGTGATAGAATATTTACAAGAGTTGGAGCTAGTGATGATTTGTCTCAAGGTCAATCTACATTTATGGTTGAAATGAGTGAGGTATCACATATATTAAAAAATGCTACTGATAAGAGTTTAGTAATCCTTGATGAAATAGGTAGAGGGACTAGTACTTATGATGGTATAAGTTTAGCATGGTCAATAGTTGAATATATTCAAAAGGAAATTAAGTGTAAAACACTTTTTGCAACTCATTATCATGAGTTAACTGATTTAGAAAATGAATTCAGTGAAGTTAAAAATTACTCTATAGCAGTTAAAGAAGATAATGAAGGAATAGTATTTTTAAGAAAAATAATACCACAAGGTGCAGATAAAAGTTATGGTATTTATGTAGCGCAGCTTGCTAAGCTTCCTAAGGAAGTTATAAATAGGTCTAAAGAAATACTAAGTGATTTAGAAAAAAATCATATAAATAATAGTGTAGCTTTAAACAAAAGTGAAAACTTAGATATTATCAACAAATATAATTCTATTAAAGATACTGATACTAGCAGAATAAACCAATTACAAGAAGAGATAGAAAAGTTAACTTCAAATAACTTTAAGAATGAGTATGAAACATTAAAGAAGGAACATATTGAGTTAGTTAAGGATTATAAGAATGTAAAAAAAGATTTTGATAAGTTAAATAAGGACTACAAAGAGTTAAGTAATTCTATAGAAAGTGAAGTTGTAAAAGAAAGTGCAGTAACTCAAATATCATTTGATACTATAAATGATAATAACTTATCAGATGAAATACTTAGCTTAGATATATTATCTATGACTCCAATAGATGCTATGAATGCTTTATTTAATCTTCAGAAAAAAGCAAAAGAGAAAAAATAACCTCCTGGAGGTAGATTATGTCAAATAGAATTAATATATTAGACGATTTAACAATAAATAAAATAGCTGCAGGGGAAGTTGTCGAAAGACCTTCTTCTGTAGTAAAAGAATTAGTAGAAAATTGTATAGATGCAAATTCTACTAAAGTAATTATAGATATAGTAGATGGTGGTAAAAAGTCCATAAGAATAACCGATAATGGATATGGAATATTATCCAGCGAAGTAGATAAATCATTTTTAAGACATGCAACTAGTAAAATAAAAAAAATAGATGATTTATATGATTTATATTCTTTAGGTTTTAGAGGTGAGGCATTAGCATCTATATCTGCTATATCAAAACTGGAAATGATAACTAAATCAAAAGAAGAAGCTGTAGGAACTAAAGTTATAGTTGAAGGTGGTAAGATAATATCTAAGGAGCCCGTTGGAACTAATAATGGTACAACTATGATAATAAGAGATATATTCTTTAATACACCGGTTAGACAAAAGTTTTTAAAATCAACTCATGCTGAAACTATTAATATAAGTGATTTAATTAATAAGCTTGCAATAGGAAATCCAAATGTTCAGTTCAAGTATATAAATAATGGAAAGCAAATGCTAAATACACCAGGTGATGGAAAACTTATTAATGTAATTAGAAGTATTTATGGAAAAGACATTACTGAAAATTTAATTGATGTAGATTTTGAGTGCGAGTATTTTAAAATGAGTGGATATATAGGCAATAATAATGCTTACAGATCAAATAAAAACTTACAACATACATATATAGATAAAAGATTTGTAAAAAGTAAGGTTATATTAGATGCAATAGCAGAAGCTTATAAATCTATAATTCCAATTGGAAAACATGCAGTATGCTTTTTAAATATTAAAATAAATCCATCTAAAATAGATGTTAATATACATCCTACAAAACTTGAAGTTAAGTTTGAAGATGAGAAAGATCTATATATAGAGCTTAGAGACTATTTAAGAAGAAGATTATTGAGTTCTAATTTACTAGGAAAATACGAGATTTATGAAAAAACTAGTAATCCTACTATAAAGTCTATACAAAATATAGATAAAGTAAAAGAAAGTGAAGCTCCAATAGAAGTAATTGATATATCTAAGGACTTAAATATAAATAGCTTTAAGTCTGTAAATGAAATACTTAATGAAAATAAAGAAGATAATAAATCAAATATTAGTATAAACAATGATAAAAATGAACATATAAGTATAAATGATAATTATAATTTAATAAATGAAATAGACAATAGCTTAAAAGAAAATAATAATATAACTAAAAGCTTAGAAAGATCTATAATTAATAAAGATAAAATAGAATTACCAACTAAAAACATAACTATAAGCAAGTTAGATAATAAAAACGAGTTCATTATAGATGGTAACATAGATATAAGCAAATCTTTCAGTATGGAAGATTTAGAAAGTTTAGATAAGATAGAAGAAACGGACTATATAGATACTATTTTTGAAGATAAAAATGATGAACCTATTGAAAGTTTTCAAGAAGGATTCTTTGTGGAGGATGATAATAAATTTTCACTAAGTGGTTATAATGTAGTAGGTACTATATTTAACACTTATATAGTATTGCAAAAAGGAAATTCTATGTATTTACTAGATCAGCATGTAGCACATGAAAGGGTTTTATACGAAAAATATATGGAGAAGTTTTATAACCATGATATAAGTATGCAGATGTTGCTTGATCCTATAATTTTAGAGTTATCTAGTGTTGATATGTTACAAGTGGAAAAGAACCTAGATTTATTTATGAAGTTTGGTTTTGAAATAGAGATCTTTGGTAATAATCATATTATGATAAGATGTGTACCAACTACATTTGGAGTTCCGGAGTCTGAAAAATTTATACTTCAAATAATAGATAATATAGATGAAATAAAAAATAATTATGAGTTAAAGGGTGAAAAGTTTGCATCAATGGCCTGTAAAGCAGCTATAAAAGCAAATGATAAAATACATAATATTGAAATTGATAGTTTAATCAATCAATTAAGCTTATGTACAAATCCTTTTACTTGTCCACATGGTAGACCTATAATAGTTGAAATAACAAAAAAAGAAATTGAAAAAATGTTTAAAAGAATCATGTAATTTAAGGAAGGTTATTATGAAGAAAGTACCACTTATTATACTTACAGGACCAACTGCAGTTGGAAAAACTGATTTGTCTATTAAAATAGCTAAAAATTTGGATGCAGAAATAATATCAGCAGACTCTATGCAAATATATGAGTATATGGATGTAGGAAGTGCTAAAGTAACTAAGGAAGAGATGAGTGGAGTTACTCATTATATGATAGATGAAGTAAAGCCAGACTATAACTTCTCTGTTTCAGAATTCCAAAAAAGAGCTGATAATTATATAGAAGAAATTATTAATAAAGGAAAGTTGCCATTAGTTACAGGTGGAACAGGATTATATTTAAATTCATTAATTTATAATATGGATTTTGCAAAGTCAAATGCTAATGATGAGTTAAGAGAGACGCTTAAATTAGAACTTGAAGAAAATGGTATAGATTATATACACAATAAGCTTAAAGAACTTGATGAAGATGCAGCAAGTAGGATACACAAAAATAATACTAAAAGAGTTATAAGGGCTTTAGAAGTGTGTCTTAGTGGAGAAAAAATGAATGATTTCTCAAAAGATTTACAATTTAATGATAAATATGAACCGATAATTATAGTCTTAAATAGAGACAGAGCTCACTTATATGAAAGAATTAATAAAAGAGTAGACATAATGTTGGAAAAAGGTCTAGTAGATGAAGTTAAAAACTTACTTAATATGGGATACTCTAGAGATTTAATATCTATGCAAGGTATAGGATATAAAGAAATTATTAAATATCTAGATAGTGAGTATGCATATGATGAAGCTATAGAAATAATAAAAAGAGATTCTAGAAGATATGCTAAAAGGCAAATTACATGGTTTAAAAGGTATAAAGAAGCTAAATGGTTTAATCTAGATGAATATGAAGATTTCGACATATTAGAAAAAGATGTATTAAGTTTTATTGAAAATAGTATTAAACTTGTATAAAATATAATATAGAATAGTGTAAAATATTAAATAAAATATATACATAATTTTAAAATTTAATTTATCTCGGGAGGGTATTAGGCAATGAAAAATTCAGTTTTAAATTTACAGGATTTATTTTTAAATAATGCAAGAAAAGAAAGAATACCTGTAACTATATACTTAATGAATGGAGTTAAAGTTAAAGGTGTTGTAAAAGGATTTGATAGTTACATAATCTTAGTAGAAGGGGATAACAGACAACAAAATATGATATATAAACATGCAGTATCAACTATGATACCTGATAAAAATATAAATCTACAAAATAATCAAGTTCAAGCTACTACTAATAATAGATATTAATAATTTAAAATATAAAAAGACTCAAACTGATCTTATTTCTAGTTTGAGTCTTTTTATATTTTAAGTGTAATATATTGAAGTTACTATAACTATTATAGTAGTCACAAATATTGGTATAAGTACAGAGGTAATAAATATATCTTTATATGAATCTTTATGAGTTAATCCACAAATAGCCAGTGTTGTAATTACAGCACCGTTATGTGGAAGTGTATCTAGTCCACCTGAAGCAAGAGAAGCGATTCTATGCATGATTTGTGGTGATATGTTAAGAGTATTACTCATAGCTATAAAAGTATGTGCTAGTGAATCTAATGTTATAGTAAGACCTCCTGAAGCAGAAGCAGTAATACCACATATTATATTTACCGATAAAGCTTCTGATACTATAGGGTTAGAAGATATATGAAGTATTATTGATTGTAATGTAATAAATACAGGTAAAGACTTTATAACACTTCCATAACCAACAATGGCACTTGAACTAAGTAAAGGTAAAAATGAATTTGAAATACCTCCGTTAATAACATTATTTAAGTTAGATATTTTTTTGGAGTTAAGCAATATTATAAATGATATAGCTATGACAATAGAAATAATAACACTCCATGTTCCAGATACATTATCTAAAGTAAGATTATACTTATTTAGATATGAACCATCAATAAGTTTATAAAATACCTTAGAAAAGAATAAATTACTTGTAAATATAATCAATATTGGTGCAAGTGCTACAAATATATTTGGAGGATCTTTAGAATCAATGTTACTATTTTCTATAAAATGGTTACCGTAGCCTTCTAAATTTAATTCAGCTTTTTTTACACGGTATGTAAGCCATGTCATACCAAGTGTTAGCATTAGCAAACTAGCCACTATTCCTATTAATGGAGCGGAAAATGTATCTGTTCCAAAGTATCTCATAGGTATAACGTTTTGAATTTCTGGAGTTCCAGGAAGAGCAGTCATAGTAAATGTAAATGCACCTAATGCAATAGTCCCTGGAATTAATCTCTTAGGGATATTGGACTCTTTAAAAAGTACATTTGCTATTGGATACAAGACAAATGCAACAGTAAACAAAGATACACCTCCATAGGTTAAAAGTGCACCAGCAAGTACTAAAGCTAATATAGTTTTGTCTTTTCCTAAATTATTCGTAATAAAGTTTGCTATAGACTTAGCATACATAACTTCTTCCATTAACTTTGCAAAAATAGCACCTGTTAGAAAGATTGGAAAATAGTTTTTTACAAAGTTAGAAAAACCACCCATATATATTTCTGTGTAATGAACCATTAAATGTGTACTAGATTCTCCACCTATAATTAATACAGTCAATAATGCTATTAGTGGAGCAGTTATAATTGTTGAATATCCATTATAAGCTAATATTATTATCAAAGATAATGATAAAATTAATCCAATCATACCTATCATATTAAGTTGTCCTCTTTCTATATTAATATTTAGATTATTGTATATATTAATATATCCAAAAATAAAAATTTAAAGTATTGTAATTACAAATAGTATTAATATATTATTATACTTAAAATACTATATTAAGTATAAACTTGCAGTAATATATGTGATATGGTAAAATTCTAATGTTAAAATTAAACAAAAAGACAGGTGGAATAAAATGCTTAATGAAACTAAAGATCTACTAAAAGGATTTTATGGACTTGATAATGAAACTTTTGAATTAGCAGAAGAAGTAATGAAGGACATAGAACCTCAGTTTGAAAAACTAAAACAAATAAGAGAATTTAATCAATATAAAGTATTAAAGGCAATGCAGGAAGCTCATTTAAGTGATAATCACTTTAACTGGACTACTGGTTACGGATATAATGACATAGGTCGTGAAAAAGTAGAAGAAATATTTGCAAATGTATTTGGAGCAGAAGATGCACTAGTTAGACCGATAATAGTAAATGGAACTCATGCATTAAGTCTATGTGTACAAGGTATTGTAAGACCAGGTGATGAAATACTTTCAGTTACTGGTGCACCTTATGATACCCTACAAGGAGTTATAGGTATAAGGGAAGAAAAAGGATCTTTAAAAGAGTTTGGAGTTACATATGATCAAGTTGACTTTTTAGAGGATGGAAATATAGATTTAGAAGGTATAAAAAATAAAATAAATGATAGAACTAAGCTTGTAATGATACAAAGGTCTAAGGGATACGCTTGGAGAAAATCTCTTACAATAGAAGATATAAAAGAAGCTGTAGAAACTGTAAAATCAATCAATAAAGATATAATAGTTATGGTTGACAACTGTTATGGAGAATTTTTAGATACAAAAGAGCCTACAGAAGTTGGCGTAGATATAATGGCTGGTTCTTTAATTAAAAACCCAGGTGGTGGTCTTGCATTAACAGGTGGGTATATCGCTGGTAAGAAAGAATTAGTTGAAATGATATCATATAGATTAACAACTCCAGGAATAGGTAAAGAATGTGGACTTACATTTGGAACTACAAGAACAGTTCTTCAAGGATTTTTCATGGCACCATATGTTACCTCTCAAGCTGTAATGGGTGCTATATTCTGTGCAAGAGCATTTGAAAAATTAGGATATGACGTACTTCCAAAATATGATGATTTAAGAAGTGATATAATTCAAGTTGTTAGGCTTAATAATGCTGATGAAGTTATAAGCTTCTGTCAAGGAGTACAAGCTGCAGCTCCAGTTGATTCTTACGTTAGACCAGAGCCATGGGCAATGCCAGGTTATGACAGTGAAGTAATAATGGCAGCAGGTGCATTCATACAAGGATCTTCAATAGAATTAAGTGCAGATGCTCCTATAAGACCTCCATATAATGTATACTTCCAAGGTGGACTTACATTTGATCATTCTAAGATGGGTACATTAAAAGCAATTCAGTCTATGAAAAAAGCGAAAAATAAATAATAAATTATATAAAATAGCTCCTATTATGTTAAATAACATGTAGGAGCTATTTTTAGTTATATTTAAAATGTAGGAATTATTATACCTTTATAATGTTCTTTTAAGAAGCTTCTAGACTCATCAGATGTTAAAATCTTTTTTAATATTTCTATTTTTTCACTATTTAAGTCTTCAGTTCTGCATGCTAATACATTTTCGTATGTACCGTCTATTTCTGGAGAGTATATACTTTGTTTATTTGCATCTAATCCGGCAGCAGCAGCAAAATTACCATTTATGAATGCAGCATCTACATCTTGTAATAATGAAGGCAATTGACTAGCGTCAGCTTCTATAAATTCTATATTTCTTTTATTCTCAATTATATCTTTTGCAGAAGATAGTTCTACACCTTCCTTTAATTTTATTACTCCTTCATCTTCTAATATTTTTAAGGCTCTAGATCCATTTGTTGGATCATTAGGTATTGCAAACTTATCTCCAGATTTTAATTCATCAAAAGATTTTATTTTATTTGAGTATGCTTGTAGAGGAACTTCATATAGTCTTACCACATCTGTTAAATCATATCCTTGCTTTTCTATAGATTCATTTAAATATGGTCTATGTTGGAATAAATTAGCGTCAATCTCACTATCAGCTAATGCTGTATTTGGAGTAGTATAGTCATTAAATGTTACTATTTCAAGTTCATAACCTTCTTTTTCTACTTCAGATTTTAGATGTTCAAATAATTCTGTACCTGGAACTTGCATAGCGCCAACAGCTATTGTTTTATCATTTTTACTTGATACATTACTTTTAGTTGAACACCCTACAGCTGAGATACCTAGTGTTAAAGATAACACGACTCCTAATAATTTCTTGTTAAATAATTTTTTAAGTTTCATATAAGATCCCCCTTAAGTTTATTATGAAATAAGCCTAAAAAATATAAAAAAATCCTGAGTATAAACTCAGGTTAACTTCAGTTTATACTTATCTTCCAGCTATGTGCTGCAGGATTTAGCACCATGTATATAAGAAATATACTGGTTGCCGGGTTTCAAAGGGCCAGTCCCTCCACCTCTCTTGATAAGGCTTATTTAATTTATATTTATATTAATATAAATTAATCAAATTGTAAATAACTTTTTAGATTTTTCTGAATATAAATTAAATTTGATGAAATTTTGAGCTATAAGACATATTAATAAATAAAATTTTATTGAATATGAAATATGTATATAAAAACTTTCATTTTTGATTAATTTAATAAATATTATAAAATTAATGCAACATTGAAAAATAACGAATATAATATATAAAAAGATTTAAAATCTAACTTATAAAAATAATAAAATGAAATTTATTAAATAAATTATGCAGCTAGTATAAAATTTAATGATATAAATAAGGGGGGATTTTATGTGTGTTATTGACAAAAAACATTCTAAGGGAGTAAGTATAGTTGATACAACATTAAGAGATGGAGAGCAAACAGCAGGTGTAGTTTTTGCTAATCATGAAAAAATAGCAATTGCAGAAATGTTAAGTGATTTAGGTATAAATCAATTAGAAGTAGGAATACCTGCTATGGGTGGAGATGAGAAAGAAGTGATAAAGTCTATATGTAAAAGAAACTTAAAACCCAGTATTATGGCATGGAATAGAGCAGTGATTACAGATCTAGAAAATTCTATAGATTGTGGTGTAGATGCAGTTGCTATTTCTGTATCAGTATCTGATATACACATACAACATAAGTTAAAAACTTCGAGAGAATGGGTTTTAGAAAATATGGTAAAAGCAGTAGAATTTGCAAAGCAAAATGGATTATATGTTTCTGTTAATGGTGAAGATGCATCTAGAGCAGATTTTGATTTTTTAGTTAAATTTATAGAATTAGCAAAGCAAGCTGGAGCTAATAGATTTAGATATTGTGATACTGTAGGTGTAATGGAACCATTTGCCATAAAAGATATTATATTTGGATTATACAATAAAACTAAGTTTGATATAGAAATGCATACACATAATGATTTTGGAATGGCTACGGCTAATGCAATAGCGGGTGTTCTTGGAGGTGCTAATCATATTGGTGTTACTGTAAATGGCTTAGGAGAGAGAGCTGGGAATGCTGCATTAGAAGAGGTCTTAATGGCTTTAAAATACGTTTATAAATATGAAGTAAATGTAGATACAACAAAGTTTAAATATATATCAGAGTATGTTTCTAATGCATCAGGAAGAGAATTACCAAAGTGGAAAGCTATAGTAGGAGATAACATGTTTAAACATGAATCTGGTATTCATGCAGACGGAGCGATAAAAAACCCAACTAATTATGAAGCATTCGATCCAAAAGAAGTTGGTCTTGAAAGACAAATAGTAATAGGTAAACATTCTGGAAAAGCAGCTATTGTAAATAAATTTAAGGAATATGGAATAAATTTAAATGAAAAAGAAGCTAGTATGATGTTAGAAGCTGTAAGAGCATTATCTATAAGAGCAAAAAGAACTTTATTCGATAAGGAGTTAGTACAAATATATCAAGATATTAAAAAATATATAAATAAAAACTAATTGGAGGAAATTAAAATGTATAAAATTACTTTAATACCAGGAGATGGTATAGGACCAGAAATATGTAAGGCTATGGTTAAGGTAGTAGAATCTACAGGTGTAAATATAGAATGGGAAGAAGTTATTGCAGGTAAAAATGCAATAGAAAAATACAATACACCTATACCGAAACATGTAATAGATACTGTAAAGAAAAATAAGGTTGCAATAAAGGGACCAATAACCACTCCTATAGGTAAAGGATTTAGAAGTGTCAATGTAACTTTAAGACAGGAATTAGACTTATATGCGAATTTAAGACCGATAAAAACATTTAAAGGTATTAAATCAAGATACGAAGATGTAGATTTAGTTATAGTTAGAGAAAATACAGAAGACTTATATACAGGAATAGAACACAAATTAGGGGAGTATGGTGCTGAAAGCATAAAAATAATAACTAAAGAAGCTTCTAAAAGAATAATTCAATTTGCTTGTGATTATGTTAATGATAATAATAGAAATAAATTAACTTGTGTTCATAAAGCCAATATAATGAAGTTAACAGATGGTCTATTTTTAAATATATTTAGAAGTATATGTGAAAAACATGATTTTGAATATAACGATTTAATAGTAGATGCTGCTGCTATGAATTTAGTATTAAATCCTGAAAAATATGATGTGATGGTAATGCCTAATTTGTATGGAGATATACTATCTGATTTATGTGCAGGATTAGTAGGTGGATTAGGAATAATACCTGGCGCAAATATAGGAAAAGATTATGCTGTATTTGAAGCAGTTCATGGAAGTGCACCAGATATTGCGAATCAAAATAAAGCAAATCCTACAGCAATTATTCAATCCGCAGTTATGATGCTTAAATACTTAGGCGAACAAGATAAAGCTATAAAAATTGAAAATGCACTTAAGCATGTATTTATGGAAGGAAAAGTAATGACTTCTGATTTAGGGGGAAGCGCAACTACACAAGAGTTTGTAGAGGAAATTTGTAAACACATCAAATAGAATTATATTAAGAGCTATATCAAGAAAGAGTTAGCTCTTTTTGATTTGTTTACATAATAAAATTATAGTTAATAAAACCTTCTGTTAAATGAAAATTATATAAAAATAAAATGCTTTTAATCAATTAATATCTATATGTGAATAAAATTCATGTTATAATTATACATAGTTTTAAATTAGAGCAGTAAGGTGAGGTAAAATGACAGAAGAGGTTAAAGTAAATAATATAGTAGATATAATCAATGATAGGGATTTAAGATTATGTGTTAAAGAAAATGAATTAAATATAAATATACCAAAAGAAATATTAGAAAGTAAATTACACTTATTAAGTGATTATATAAGAATATACTCTAATATTGAACAATTAAAGAGAATATTAACAAATATATATTTGATGAAAATTGCTTAATATCAATTGATCAGATTTGCAAGGATATTATAAGTATAAAGAGTGAGGAAAATTTAAATCATGTTCAGGCTTATATAAAATCAGATATAACTAATATAGAAGCTAAATTTAGAACTCTTTGTGCGGCACTTTTAATAAATATAGATGAAATAAATAAAATTAAAGAAGAACAAATAAGTAATTATATTAATAACACTTATGATAGAACTCATATAGTTGATAAAGATTACGTAAAGGACATAATGGATTACATAAAAAGTGAAAATATGTATTCCTTAAAAGAAAAATCAAGATATGGTATGATTTCTAGTGAGTACAATCTTAATAGCAGAGAAGATATATTAGATTATAATAATGAGGAAATTAATGGAGAATATAGTCCTATACTTGTAATATATAAGCCTGCTAAGTATCTAAGAGGTAAATATATACTTGATGATGCAAATTATATATATATAAAAAGACAGCCTTTAGATGCTCTAATAAATCAAGAAAAGCTTGAAGATAAAGGTATAGATTCAATGGGTGCTATAACATATTTAAAGCTTAAGCATAATCTTACTAATGAAAATTTACAAGAGATATTAGCTGAAATTTATGTATATGGACAAAGAAATGATATAAAGTTTGAAAATATTAAGTTAGCTGATATAACATCTAACAAAGTTTGGATGACAGCTGATAAATTAAAAGCTGAATTTAAAGAACTTAGATATTATCATAAAAATCTAACTCAAAGAGTTAAAGATATTTATGATTCAACAGGAGAATATTACACTCAAATTGGTGGAAAATATATTTTTAATAGTAGAGCATTTATGCATAGTTATAAGACTTTTAAGAACAAAGATATTGCAACTAAATAGTAATTTTAAGCAATTAAAAAATATACTTGTAATATATAAAAAATATAATGTAAAAATAATAGAAATAGATTAAGAAATGGATGTGTACTTAATTAAATAAATTATTACACATCCATTTTATATTACACCTCTTGTATAGATAATATCTCCTCGGGACAGACATCAACACATTTACCACAAGCGATACATTTACTTGGAGTTTCCTTTTCTTCAACTTTAGCTATTATACCTTTAGGACAGACTTGAACACAAGTCATACACCCTGTACATAATTTTTTATTTATCATGTACACTCCTTTTGAATTTTCTTTTATAGCGCCTTCAGGGCATTTCTTTGCACATACACCACACTGATTACAGACTTTTACATCTATAGAATCATCTTTTTTATTACCTATTCTTATACACGAAGTTTCCTCAGTGTAATTTTTGTAAAAAGCTTCAGAACAAGCTATTTCACAAGATAAACAAGATTGACATTTTAATCTGTCAGTAACAACTAATTTTTTCATACTATACTCCTCCAAAGTTTAAGTTAACAGTTTTATGTATGAACCCTTGTTGATACTTAAAGTGTAGAATACAATGTATAAAAAAGCAATTAAAACCACTCATAATGTTAAACTTTAAACATATCATAGACTTATAATAATATAGTCTAAAATGCATATATCTATCATAGGAATAAATAAAATAATTAAATTGTATCTAATTTCAATATACATACTGGAGGTCGACTATGAATATAGTGATAATCGGAAATGGAAAAGTTGGTAGGTCTTTAACTGAAAACTTATCAAAAAAAAATCACGATATAGTTGTAGTAGATGTAGACTATACTAAAATACATAAAATCATGAATAATTATGATGTTAAAGCTATATGTGGAAATGGAGTTATTTATGATACTCAAGTAAAAGCGGATGTAAATAAATCAGATATAACTATAGCAGTTACATCATCAGATGAGATTAATTTACTGGCTTGTATAATAGCTAAAAAATTAGGTGCTAAAGCTACTATTGCAAGAGTTAGCAATATAGAGTACTTGTATCAATTAGATTTTATGATGAAGAGTTTTGATTTAGATAAAATAGTTAGTCCTGAAAAAATAGTTTCAGAAGAAATTATAAATGTTTTAAGATATCCAAACTGTTTAAGTATTACTTCATTTAAAGATGAAAGTATTAAGTTAATTGAAATAATACTTAAAAAAAATAATAGGATGATTAACACTAAGATAATAGATATAAATAAAAAATTTAAAACTAGTGTATTAGTTTATGCTGTATATAGGAATAAAGAAATATTTATTCCTAATTATGATTTTATATTAGAGGAAAATGATAAGGTATATATAATAGGTAAATATAACAATATACAGTCTCTATTTTTAAATACAGGTATATTGCATGATAATATAAAATCTGTGATTATAGTTGGTGGGGGTAATGTAAGTATATGTTTAGCTAATAAACTTAGTGATTTAGGAATTAAAGTTAAAATTATAGAAAAAGATATAGAAAAATGTAGGTTAATAACTCACTTAGCTCCTAGATCTAAGATAATAAATGAAGACGGAACAATCCCAGATGTTTTACTTGAAGAGGGAATAAGAAGTACTGACGTTTTTGTATCTATGACTGATGTAGATGAAAAAAATATAATTGTATCAATGTATGCATCTCATTGTAATGTAGAAAAAGTAATCACTAAAATAAATGACGTATCAACTACAAATTTACTAGAGTCCAGCGATTTAACGGCATTTATCTCTCCTAAAGAGATTATATCAAGTTATATAATTAAATGTATCCAGGAAAAAGAATGTACTTTTTTAAAGGAATATATGACAAAAAAAGTAAGTTATAAAGTAACAGTTTTAGAATTTGAAGCAACAAAAAAAGATAAAGTAACAGGATTATTATTAAAAAACCTTAATATTAAACCTAATATCATAATTTTAGCAATTATTAGAAATAGCTCAATTATAGTACCTACAAATGATGATTATATAAGAAATAACGATAATGTTATCTTAATCACTACTAATAAGTTTTTAAGAAGATTAGATAATATCATATATTAGGAGGAACAAATGAATTTAAATGTAGTTTTAAAAACAACAGGAAAAATTGTATTATTTGAAGCTCTTTTATTATGTTTACCTCTAGGTGTATCTTTTATTTATAATGAAGATGCCTATACTTACTTTATACAGTCTATATTAATATGTATTGCTATAGGCTCTATATTAGCGATTATACCAACTAAGGAGCATAAAATCTATACAAAAGAAGGATTTATAATAGTTTCTTTATCTTGGATACTTGTATCATTACTAGGTTCACTTCCGTTTTATCTAAGTGGAGAAATACCTAAATTTATAGATGCATTCTTTGAAACTGTTTCAGGATTTACTACCACAGGATCTACTATTTTAACTGATGTTGAGAAGCTAAGTTATGCCATGTTATTTTGGAGAAGTTTAACTCATTGGATTGGCGGTATAGGGATATTAGTATTTTTATTATCATTTTTGCCACAATCTAAAGGTCAAAATATATATTTAATGCGTGCAGAAGTACCAGGTCCTATAGTTACTAAGTTTGTTTCTAAGGTGAAAATGAATGCTCGTATTTTATGTTTGATATATTTTGCATTAAGTTTATTTCAAGTTGGATTCTTACTATTAGGTAAGATGCCTTTATTTGATAGCATAGTTATAACCTTTTCAACTGCAGGCACAGGTGGCTACTCTATAACAAACGCAAGTATAGCATCTTATAATAGTGCGTACATAGATTATGTGGTAGGCATATTTATGCTTATATTTGGAGTAAACTTTAATATCTATTATTTAGTTTATTTAGGCAATATAAGAGAAGCTTTGAAAAGTGAGGAATTAAAGTGTTACTTAAAGATAGTAACTTTTTTTACAATTATTATTACTCTTAATATAATTCCATCATATATGAACATAGGACGAGCATTTAGAGATGCATTCTTTCAAGTAAGTTCAATTATAACAACAACAGGTTTTATAACTGCAGATTTTTCTCTTTGGCCTAAACTATCTCAAGTTTTAATCATACTTCTAATGCTAGTTGGTGCATGTGCTGGATCAACAGGGGGTGGAATAAAGGTATATAGAGTATTAACTTTATTTAAAGTATCTATAAACAATTTAAAATGTATATTTTCACCACATTCTATACATGCTATAAAGGTTGATGATGAATACGTTGAAAATGAGACTATAAATGTAATTCAAACTTATTTTTTTATATATATAATAATAATAATAGTATCTATGATATTATTGTCACTAGATTATATAGACTTAATTGGCATGGTTACCTCTGTAGTTACATGTTTAAGTAATGTAGGACCAGGTCTTGGTTCTATAGTAGGACCTGTTGGAAATTTTTCATCGTTTTCTGACCTATCTAAATTAACACTTATATTTGATATGTTAGCTGGAAGATTAGAGATATTTCCAATGATTTTTCTATTTACATCGTTTAAGCTTCATAAATAAATATATAATTTTATAAGAAAAAATAATAAAATGATTGACATGAATAAAATAATAATATAAGATTTAAACATAATTAAATAAAGAAATTACAAATGCGATGATAAGAAAGAGTAGATATAAGCATCTTTTTCAGAGAGTTTCCGTTTGGTGAAAGGAAATATTGATATTATATTGAAACACATCTTTGAGCAGTACACCGAAAGAATACTGTTTTAGTAGGCTGTACCGGATTCCTTGCACCCGTTATAGTGCTAAAGTATTAGCAAGTTAATTGCAGTACTTGATGAGGTTAGTGTCGTGAGGCATTAATGAATATAGGTGGAACCACGTGAGTTAACTCCCGTCCTATAGCTATAAGCTATAGACGGGAGTTTTTTAATATGAAAATTTAAGGGCCCTAATTATTTTATATTAATTACCGTACATCGTATATCAAGATATGATTATACTTTTGTTATTCAGAATATTTAGAAAATAAATAAGAGGAGAATGAATTTATGAAGAAAAATATATTAAAAAAAATAGTAATTACAACTTTATCAATAATATATACAAGTGTTTTAGTAGGATGTTCAAATATCAATGAGAAATCTAATAATGAAATGGTAATAGGTTATGATAATACATTTGTTCCAATGGGATTTTTAGATGGCAAAGGAAATACAGTTGGATTTGATGTTGACTTAGCAAATGAAGTAGGAAAAAGATTAAATATGAATATTAAATTTCAATCAATAGATTGGTCTATGAAAGAAGCTGAGCTTAATTCTGGTAATATAGATGCAATTTGGAATGGATATACATTAACAGAAGAAAGAAAGTCAAAAGTAGCTTACACAGATTCTTATTTAGATAATAAGCAAATAATAGTTACATTAAAGAGTTTTAATATAAATAGTAAATCTGATTTAAAAAATAAAACAGTCGGAACTCAAAGTGATTCAGCTGGCATGGAAGCTGTCTTAAAAGATACTTCATTTGTTGATAGTATAAATAATAAAGAACCAGTCTTGTATGATACCTTCGATAATGCTTTTAGAGATTTAGAAATAGGGAGAATAGATGCTTTAGTTGCAGATGAAGTTCTTGCTAGATATTATATAAGCCAAAAAGATCAAGATATTTATTCTATTTTAAATGATGATTTCGGAACAGAAGTATTTGTAGTTGGATTTAAAAAGGATAATACAGAACTTAGAGATAAAGTTAATACAGCACTAAATGAAATTAAAAAAGATAATACATTTGATGACATATATTCTAAATGGTTTAAGTAATAAGTAATTAAGTTTTAATTAAGGGGGCAAATTTATGTTAAAAGGATTAGGCATTGTAATATCAGTTTTTATAGTGACTTTAATATTATCAATACCATTAGGGCTCGTAGTAGCGATTTTAAAGAGGTCTAAATTTAAAATAATACAATTAGTAGCAAAACTATATATATTAGTTATGAGAGGTACTCCTTTGCTTCTACAGTTAATAGTCATATTTTATGGATTACCACTATTAGGTGTTACATTTGATAGATTTACATCGGGTATAATTGCATTCTTTTTAAATTATGCGGCTTATTTTGCAGAAATATTTAGAGGCGGAATAGAATCTATAGATAAAGGACAAAGAGAAGCTGCTGTAGTATTAGGCTTTGATAAGATTACAATGTATAAACGTATATTGTTACCTCAAGTTATAAAACGAATACTAGCACCAATGTCAAATGAGGTAATTACATTAATAAAAGACACTTCACTAGTATATATTTTAGGGTTAAATGATATTTTAAGATTGGCTCAAATAGAATCTATAAGAGAAGTTAGTTTATTACCATTAATACAAGTAGGAATTATTTATTTAGCTTTAGTAATGATTATTACTCAAGGCTTTAAATTACTAGAAAGAAAATATTCGTATTATAAATAGGAGGAAACTATGTTAGAAATAAAGAATTTAAATAAATCATTTGAAAATAATAATGTACTTAGAGATATTTCATTTAGATTAGAAAAAGGTGAGGTAGGTGTATTACTTGGAAAGTCAGGTGCAGGTAAAACCACTTTACTTAGATGTATAAACGGATTAGAGGAATTTGATTCTGGTAAAATTATAATAGATGGAGAAGTTATGAACGATAGTAAGGACATTCATAATCAAAAAGGCAAAATAGGAATGGTATTTCAAAACTTTAATTTATTTCCTCATATGAGTGTATTACAAAATATTATAGAAGCTCCAATTGGTATTTTAAAAGTACCTAAAAAAGAAGCTATAAATAAAGCTAATGAATTATTACAATTAGTTGGGTTAGAGGATAGAGGTGATTTTTATCCATATCAATTATCTGGTGGTCAGCAGCAAAGAGTAGCTATAGCTAGAGCATGTGCCTTAATGCCAAAGATACTTTGCTTTGATGAGCCAACTTCAGCTTTAGATAAAGAAACTACAAAAAATATTGTTAATATAATGAAGACGCTTAAATCACAAGGAATGACTATACTTATTATAACTCATGATACTAATTTTGCTGATGAAGTTGCAGATAATACAATAAATATAAGTAATGGAATAATTGAATATAGTAAAGAGGTTAGTTAAAAACTTTATTCTTGAATAAATATCTTTATATGATAAAATATATTGTAAAAACTAATTAGACATTAAGAGAGGTACTTATGAAAGGTAAATTTATAACTAAAGAAAATATATTCATACAACCTACAAAGTTTTCTGATATGCTAATAAACGCAACTGGATATGAAAGCCTATATAAACAGATAATAGAAAGTAAGATTGAATTTAATGAGGAAAAGTCATATGACTTACTTCCAAGTGGTTTTATCGATTTTAATCAACATTTATACGATGATATAAATCATATGAATTCGATAAGTACAGGATTATTTATAGAAAGAGCGTTGATCACATTTAGAATATTTATATGGACTTCAAGAGGAGAGGGCTTCGAAATATTTAAACATATATTAAATGAAAGTGAAATAGATAATTTAAAGAATTTAGAAGATGTTAAGGAATACTTATATACTCATCTATCGGAATTAGAATATGGAATAATTCATACTTATGATAAAGAATTAAAGGAATGTTATGAAGAGTTTGGAAAAGGAATAGAAGCTAAAAAACTTCCATTACCAAGTATACTTAAGTTTTTAAGTATAGATAATAACATATCAGAATTTAGATAGTTAAATAAAAAAAGAGAATGGATAATATATTACCATTCTTTTTTTATTTATATGAAAAGTACACTAGACGCTATTAAGATTTGACCTATAT
>NZ_UWOT01000025.1:0-11741 GCF_900604535.1 Romboutsia sp. Marseille-P6047 | reverse complement strand
TACTTACCTTGAGTAAATTAATATAATATTTTCGGAAACGATTCCGGAAATATATATAATTATTTCAGTCAAATCAAAGGGGGATTACTTGTGAATTTATCTCAAATATTAGAATATAATGCTATGAAAAAACTTTCAGAATGTACAAATGAAGAGATTTATTTTGCAATTTTAAAGACTATTAAAAAATTAAGTGAAGAAAAAGTAAATATAAGCAAATCAAAAAAGAAGTTATATTACATATCAGCAGAGTTTTTAATTGGAAAGTTATTATCTAATAACTTAATAAATTTAGGAATATATGATAAGGTTAAAAAAATATTACTGGATAATGGTAAAAGCTTATCGAAAATAGAAGAGATTGAGATTGAGCCTTCATTGGGTAATGGTGGACTTGGAAGATTAGCTGCATGTTTTCTTGATTCAATATCAACTTTAGGTATTCCAGGAGATGGGATAGGTTTAAATTATCATTTTGGATTATTTAAGCAAATATTTAAAAATAATCTACAAATAGAAGAGAAAAATGAGTGGATTCATAGCATAGGATGGTTAAATAAAACTGATATTACTTATGATATTAAATTTAATGGTTTTAAATTAACTTCAAGAATGTATGATATTAATATTATAGGGTATAACAATATAACTAATAAACTTCATTTATTCGATGTAGAAACAGTAAATGAAGATATAGTAAAGCATGGTATAGATTTTAATAAAAAAGATATTAAAGAAAATCTTACTTTATTTTTATATCCAGATGATAGTGATGTGGAAGGGCGTCTTCTTAGAATTTATCAACAATATTTTATGGTGAGTAATGCTGCAAGATATATACTAGATGAATCTATTGATAGAGGTAGTAATTTATATGACTTATATGATTATGCAGTAATACAAATTAATGATACACATCCAACTATGATTATACCTGAGCTAATTCGCTTATTAGTGGAAAAAGGTTTAGAAATTATTGATGCTATAGAAGTTGTTTCAAAAACATGTGCATATACTAACCATACTATTTTAGCAGAAGCCCTTGAAACATGGCCTGTTGATTATATTGAAAAAGTTGCTCCTCAGATTATGCCAATAATAAAGGAATTAGATAAAATTATAAAAAACAAGTATAAAGATGAATCTGTTTATATTATAGATGAAAATAATATAATTCATATGGCTAATATAGATATACATTATAGTTTTAGTGTAAATGGTGTTGCATCTCTTCATACGGATATACTAAAGAATAATGAATTAAATAATTTTTATAAAATTTATCCAGAAAAATTTAATAATAAGACAAACGGAATAACATTTAGAAGATGGTTAATGCATTGTAATCCACTATTGACCAATTTAATAGAAAATTTAATAGGAGATGGATTTAAAGAAGATGCTGAAAAATTACAAGATCTAATACAATATATAGATAATAAAGAAGTACTAAATAATATATTAGATGTAAAAAGAGAAAATAAAATACAACTTAAAAATTATATAAGAGAGACTCAAAATATTGATTTAGATGAAAATTCTATTTTTGATATACAAATAAAAAGATTACATGAATATAAAAGGCAACAAATGAATGCACTATATATAATTTATAAGTATTTAAAAATAAAAAATGGTATTATACCAAAAACACCTATAACCGTTATATTTGGAGCTAAAGCTGCACCAGCTTATATAATTGCAAAGGATATAATACACTTAATATTATGTTTACAAGAACTTATAAACAATGATAATGATGTAAATAAATATCTAAAAGTTGTAATGATTGAAAATTATAATGTAACAGCTGCAGAAAAACTAATACCAGCATGTGACGTATCAGAACAAATATCATTAGCATCAAAGGAAGCAAGTGGTACTGGAAATATGAAATTTATGTTAAATGGAGCATTAACTTTAGGAACAGAAGATGGTGCTAATGTAGAAATACATAATCTTGTGGGTGATGACAATATCTTTATATTTGGAGAGAAAAGCGACAAAGTAATAGAAATATATAAAGAAGGAAAATATGATCCAATTGATTTTTATGTGAAAGATAAAGAAATAAAAGAAGTAGTAGACTTTATTGTTAGCGATAAATTAATGGAAGTAGGGAATCAAGAAAATCTTATAAGATTATATAAAGAAATAATAAGGAAAGATTGGTTCATGACATTATTAGACTTTAAAGAATATTGTAGAATGAAAGATAAGGTATTTAATGAGTATGAGGATAGAGAAAAATGGGCTAAAAGAATGTTGATTAATATAAGTAAAGCTGGTTATTTTTCATCTGATAGAACTATAGAACAATATAATAAAGATATTTGGAAACTAATATAGATATATATGTCTAAACAGAGATTATTTGATAATATTATGTTTTTATTAAAATTTTTAATAAAGTTAAATAATTTATTGATTTTAATAATACCTGGTGCTACTATCTAATTAAGAGTGGAAAACGTTTCTGAAGCTTCGGAAACGTTTCCGAAAACTTAATTATAAATTTATAATAAGTTTAATTAAATTTAAAATTTAATTGGGGGAGAGTTATTATGGTGAAATTAAAAAAAGTTGTATCAATAGCACTATCAGTAATTATGTCAACTGTAGTATTGACAGGTTGTACATCATCATCTGATAATAAAGCATCAGATGATGGTAAAGGTTCAGTTTACTACTTGAATTTTAAGCCAGAATCAGAGTCTCAATGGAAAAAAATAGCTGAAGATTATGAGAAAGAAACTGGAGTAAATGTTAAGATAGTTACAGCAGCTAGTGGTACTTATGAACAAACTCTTAAGTCTGAGGTGGAAAAAAAAGATGCACCTACATTATTTCAAATAAATGGCCCAGTTGGATATGAATCATGGAAAGAATATTGTGCGGATTTAAAGGATACAGAACTTTATAGTCATCTTTTAAATCAAGATATGGCTATTAAAGATGGAGACGGAGTATATGGTATACCTTATGTTGAAGAAGGTTATGGAATAATTTATAATCAAGCAATAATGGATAAATATTTTGCATTAGATGCTGCAAAAGCTAAATCAATAGATGAAATAAATAACTTTGATAAATTAAAAGAAGTTGCAGAAGATATGCAATCTAAGAAAGATGAACTAGGAATAGACGGTGTATTTGCTTCTACATCTTTAACTCCAGGTGAAGACTGGAGATGGCAAACTCATTTAGCAAATCTTCCGATATATTATGAATATAAAGATAAAGATGTAAAAAATTTAGATGAAATTGATTTTACTTATTCAGATAACTTTAAAAACATATTTGATTTATACATAAATAACTCAACTTGTGAGCCAACTTTATTGGGAAGTAAAACAGTCTCAGATTCAATGGCAGAATTTGCTTTAGGCAAAGCTGCTATGGTTCAAAATGGAAACTGGGGATGATCACAAATAGCTGAAGTTGATGGAAATACAGTTAAAGAAGAATATGTTAAGTTTATGCCTATATATACAGGAGTTGAAGTTGAAGAAAAACAAGGTCTTTGTATAGGAACTGAGAACTACTTCTCTATAAATAGTAAAGCATCAGAAGCAGATCAAAAAGCATCTATAGAATTTGTTGAGTGGCTATTTACTTCTGAAACAGGTAAAAATCATGTAACAAATGAATTAGGATTTATAGCTCCATTTGATACTTTTGAAGATTCTGAAACACCTCAAGATCCATTAGCGAAAGAAGTTATAAGATACTTAAGTAATGATGATTTATATAATGTAGACTGGAACTTTACTACATTTCCAAGTCAAACATTTAAAGATGATTTTGGGGCAGCATTACTTGAATACTGTAATGGAAACATGAAGTGGGAAGATGTTAAAAAATTAGTTATAGATGAATGGGCAAGTGAAAAAGAAGCATCTAAATAAAAGTAGAGTATAAAAATATATTTAATTATTATTTTGAAATTAAATAGAAAAAGCTTATCCAATAAAAAGAATATATAACATTAAACTAAATTTTATGTAAATGTCATATAACTATTTATGGTTTAAGCTTTTTCTTTAAAAATAATTTATTAAGAATATAGAATTTATACTTAATAATAGGGGGGATAGTATGCAAAAGGCATTAAAAAAATATTTTCCAATCTTTCTACTTCCAACACTAATAGCATTTTCTATTGCGTTTATGATTCCTTTCATAACAGGTTTATACCTATCTTTTTGTAATTTTACTACAATAAGTGATGCAAAGTTTGTAGGGATAGATAATTATATAAAAGCATTTTCATCAGGGCAAGGATTTGTAGAATCTTTTGGATTTACCACAATATTTACAATTATATCTATAGTAACAGTAAATGTATTGGCATTTACATTAGCATATTTATTAACTAGAAAAATAAGAGCAACTAATTTTTTTAGAACTGTATTTTTTATGCCTAATTTAATAGGTGGAATAGTTCTTGGATATACTTGGCAATCCATGATAAATGCATTTTTATCTAGCTATGGAACGACACTTGTAGCTAATCAAAAATTCGGTTTTATAGGATTACTTATACTAATGAATTGGCAAATGATAGGATACATGATGATTATTTATATAGCTGGTCTTCAAAGTGTACCATCAGAATTAATTGAATCTGCTAGAATTGATGGAGCAACGAAGTGGCAAACTTTAAGAAATGTAACAATTCCAATGGTAATGCCATCAATTACTATATGTACTTTTCTAACGTTATCAAATAGTTTTAAGTTATATGATCAAAATTTAGCATTAACTAATGGAGCTCCGATGCATAAAACCGAGATGTTAGCTCTTAATATAGTTAATAGCTTCTATGGTAGAAATAACTATGAAGGTGTTGGTCAAGCGAAAGCGGTTATATTCTTTGTAATAGTAGCTGTTATTGCACTTAGTCAGCTATATTTTACTAGAAAGAGGGAGGTAGAGCAATAATGCAAGAAGCTTTAATTAAAAATAAAAACACTAAAAATAAAAGAACTTCATCAAGTAAGAAAAATATTAGCAATAATATCATATTTTTAGTACTTTGTGTATTAGTTGTAGTTTTTTTAGCTCCTATACTATTTATTATAATAAATTCATTTAAAGGAAAATTTTTTATAAGTGACAATCCTTTTTCTTTACCTACAAAAGAGACATTTGTTGGCATTACTAATTATATAAACGGATTAGAAAAGACTGGCTTTTTAGGTGCTATGGGCTGGTCTTTCTTTATAACAACAATGTCAGTAATCGTAATAATATTATTTACTTCCATGACAGCATATTACATAACTAGAGTTAAAAGTAAGATTAATAGTATTATATATTACTTATTTGTTTTTTCAATGATAGTTCCATTTCAAATGGTAATGTTTCCTATGGTGAAATTAGCTGATACTTTACATCTAGCAAATCCGATAGGTATGGTATTACTTTATTTAGGGTTTGGATCAGGTTTATCTGTATTTATGTTTAGTGGTTTTGTGAAATCTATTCCACTGGAAATTGAAGAAGCAGCTACAATAGATGGTTGTAATCCATTACAAACTTATTTTAAGATAGTTCTTCCTATATTAAAGCCAACCACAATAACTGTAGCAATATTGAATGCAATGTGGATATGGAATGATTACTTATTACCATATTTAGTTATAGGTCTATCAACTAAATATAAAACTATACCAGTAGTAATTCAGATGCTAGTAGGATCAAATGGGAATAGAGATATGGGAGCTATGATGGCAATGCTAGTATTGGCAATTATTCCGATTATAATATTCTATTTACTATGTCAAAAACACATAATAGAAGGTGTTGTTGCAGGTGCTGTAAAAGGCTAATGATATAAGTAGGAGGAAAAATTATGAGAAGAAGTGGTATGTTATTACCTATTGCAAGTTTACCATCTAAGTATGGTATAGGTAGTTTTTCAAAAGAAGCTTATGAATTTATAGATATATTAGAAAGTTCTGGTCAAAGTATATGGCAGATACTACCTTTAGGACCAACAGGATATGGAGATTCTCCATATCAATCTTTTTCTACATTTGCAGGAAATCCATACTTTATAGATTTAGATGAATTAGTGAGAGAAGGTCTAATAACAGAAGAAGAATGTAGTATATATGATTGGGGAAGTAGTGATGAACATATAGATTATGAAAAGATATATTTATATAGGTTTGAAATACTAAAAAAAGCTTATAAGCGTAGTAAAATATATAATAGTAAAAGATTTATAGCGTATTGCAATAAAAATAAATGGTGGCTTCATGATTATGCACTATATATGTCTATAAAAGATTTTTTTGGTGGAAAGTCATGGATAGAATGGGATGTTGATATAAGATTAAGAAAAGAGGCTGCTTTACATGAGTATGAAGAAAAATTATCAGATGATATTATATTCTATAAATATTTACAATATTTATTTTCAAAGCAGTGGAATAAATTAAAATCCTATGCCAATAAAAAAAACATATTAATAGTAGGGGATATTCCGATCTATGTAGCATTAGATAGTTCTGATACATGGGCAAATCCGGATTTATTTCAACTAGATAAAGAGTGTATACCTATTGCTGTGGCAGGATGCCCACCAGATGGATTTTCTGAAACCGGACAATTGTGGGGAAATCCATTATATTATTGGGAATATCATAAAAATACAGATTATGAGTGGTGGATAAAAAGAATAGAATATTCTTTTAAGTTGTATGATATTGTAAGGATAGACCATTTCAGAGGATTTGATGAATATTACTCTATACCTTATGGAGAGCTTACAGCTATAAATGGATCTTGGGAAAGGGGACCAGGAATGGAACTGTTTAATAGTATAAGAGAAAAGTTAGGAGATGTAGATATTATTGCTGAAGATCTAGGTTTTTTAACTGATAGCGTAAGGAAGCTCTTAAATGACACAGGATATCCGGGAATGAAAGTTTTACAGTTCGCTTTTGACTCAAGAGAAGAGAGTGACTATTTACCTCATAATTATAATAATAATTGTGTTGTCTATACAGGTACTCATGATAATAATACAACTATTGGGTGGTACAAAGAAATTAATAAGAAAGATAAAAATATGTGTATCAATTATATGAATAATAAATATAGTAAAGAAAATGAAATACACTGGGATTTTATATGCTTAGCTATGAGAAGTGTAGCGGATACTTGTATAATACCCGTTCAAGACTATTTGGGTTTAGGAGAAGAAGGTAGAATAAATATACCATCAACTTTAGGGAATAATTGGACCTGGAGAATGAAGAAAAATAGTCTATCTAAAAAAACTATAAAGAGAATAAAGATGTTAACTAAATTATATGGAAGATAATAGCTTTGAATATAGCTTATATGATATTATAATAAGATAATTAAAATACAGAGTTGAAGGGATGTGGTTAATATGAAGTCAGCCACAATAAAAGACATAGCTAAAAAGTGTGGAGTAGGAGTTAGTACCGTTTCAAGAGCAATTAACAATCACCCTGAAATAAGTGAAGAAACTAGAAATATGATAATGGAAGTTATAAAAGAGAGTAATTTTATTCCAAATAATAGTGCTAGAAACTTAAAACTTTCAGATACGAAAACGATAGCAGTATTAATAAAAGGTATAGACAACCCATTCTTTCAAAATATGATAAAAGTATTTGAGGAAGAAATACAAAAGAGGAAGTATACCTTTATATTACATAGAGTTGATTCAAATCAAGATGAGGTAGAAGTTGCATTACAATTAATAAAAGAGAAGAGGTTAAAAGGGATAGTTTTTTTAGGTGGGTCTTTCTCTCACCAAGAGGATAAATTACAAGAAATAAAAATACCATTCGTATTAAGTACAATAGCTATAGCTGAAGGTGTTGATAAAACATTATACTCATCAGTATCTGTTGATGATATAAATGAGAGCAAGAAGATAGTTGATTTTTTATGTGAAAATGGACATGAGAAAATAGCTATTTTAGCATATGATAGTGGTGATAGAAGTATAAGTAGACTTCGTGTAAAAGGTTATTGTGAAGCTTTAAATAATAGAAATATACCAATAAATGAAAACTTAATAAGATATACACATGATAATATAAATGCTTACACCATGGAAAATGGTTATAATTTAATGAAGGATCTATTAGAAGCGGAAGAAGATTTTACTGCTATTTATGCAATATCAGATAGTATGGCAGTTGGTGCATGTAAAGCTATATTAGAATATGGTAAAAAAATTCCTGATGATTATTCAGTTGTTGGATTTGATGGATTAGATATCTCTTATTACTATAACCCATCAATAACTACTATACGACAACCTGTTGAGAAGATGGCTAAAGAAACTACAAATATATTATTCAATTTAATCAATAAAAAAAGTAAAACTCAACATAAGATATTTGAAGGAGAGTTAATAATTAGAGATTCTACATCTAAACTATAACTAAGTATTTAATAAAATTAATAAAATAATAAGGGAAATAGATTTATGATAAATTTATTTAGGTATGATAATAAGTTTTTTGAAGCTTTAGAAAAGGTTACAAATATAATTACGCTAAATTTTTTGTGTATATTATTTAGTATACCAATAATAACTATAGGGGCATCAATAACCTCTACATATTATGTTGCTATGAAAATAGTAAGAAATGAAGAAGGCTATATTTTTAAGATGTTTATAAAAAGTTTCAAAGAAAATTTTAAGGTTAGTACTGTGGTATGGATAAGTATAATGGTGATTGGATTGATATTAATTTTAGATTTTCGTATATCTAATATGATATCTAATTCAGTTATTAGTAATGTATTTAAATTTATACTTATGGTAGCTAGTACAATAACTATATTTAATTTTACATATATTTTTCCTATTATATCTAAATTTGAGAATAGTATAAAAAACACTATAATAAATGCTGTTTTTATGTCAGTACAAAACTTACCATATACAATTATAATGGTATTGTTAAATTTGATACCTATAATATCTATACTATTTTTTAGAAATTATTTAGGATATATAGTATTTTTTTATTTAGTAATTGGGTACGCTGTTGTATCATGTATAAACTCTTTATTATTAAATAATATATTTAATAAGTATATAAATTAATAAATAGAAAACAAAAAAAGTATAGAAGATCTATGCTTTTTTATTTTTATTAGTTAGTAGAGATTACCTATAAAAATATATTTGAAAATAATTATAAATAATAGAACTATAAATAGTGTTAATAAATTGTGGATAAAAAACTTTATATAAGGTTATAACTGATATGGATGATGTTTATAATGTTAATAAGTGTAAACTAAGTTGTGAACTATTTTTTATAAAAAAATTAGTTAGAAAAATAATTAAAAAAGTGTTGACTAATAAAGAATGTGGTGGTAAAGTATTACTTGTCCGAGAGATACGGACGGAAAATAAAACGAAAGAAAATGTTGACAAGATTGAAATAACTTGTTAAGATGAATAAGTCGAAACAATGAACTTTGAAAATTAAACAGTAGGTTAATTTATATAACTAATTCTTATTTAAGAATTAAACACAAACAACCAAGCCAGATATTCAGATAATGATTAGCTGAGCGATGGACAACTTTTATTTGAGAGTTTGATCCTGGCTCAGGATGAACGCTGGCGGCGTGCCTAACACATGCAAGTCGAGCGAACTTCTTCGGAAGTGAGCGGCGGACGGGTGAGTAACGCGTGGGTAACCTGCCCTATACACACGGATAACGTACCGAAAGGTACGCTAATACGAGATAACATATTTTTATCGCATGGTAGAAATATCAAAGCTCCGGCGGTATAGGATGGACCCGCGTCTGATTAGCTAGTTGGTAAGGTAACGGCTTACCAAGGCGACGATCAGTAGCCGACCTGAGAGGGTGATCGGCCACATTGGAACTGAGACACGGTCCAAACTCCTACGGGAGGCAGCAGTGGGGAATATTGCACAATGGGCGAAAGCCTGATGCAGCAACGCCGCGTGAGCGATGAAGGCCTTCGGGTCGTAAAGCTCTGTCCTCAAGGAAGATAATGACGGTACTTGAGGAGGAAGCCCCGGCTAACTACGTGCCAGCAGCCGCGGTAATACGTAGGGGGCTAGCGTTATCCGGAATTACTGGGCGTAAAGGGTGCGTAGGTGGTTTCTTAAGTCAGAGGTGAAAGGCTACGGCTCAACCGTAGTAAGCCTTTGAAACTGGGAAACTTGAGTGCAGGAGAGGAGAGTAGAATTCCTAGTGTAGCGGTGAAATGCGTAGATATTAGGAGGAATACCAGTTGCGAAGGCGGCTCTCTGGACTGTAACTGACACTGAGGCACGAAAGCGTGGGGAGCAAACAGGATTAGATACCCTGGTAGTCCACGCCGTAAACGATGAGTACTAGCTGTCGGAGGTTACCCCCTTCGGTGGCGCAGCTAACGCATTAAGTACTCCGCCTGGGAAGTACGCTCGCAAGAGTGAAACTCAAAGGAATTGACGGGGACCCGCACAAGTAGCGGAGCATGTGGTTTAATTCGAAGCAACGCGAAGAACCTTACCTAAGCTTGACATCCTTTTGACCTCTCCCTAATCGGAGATTTCCCTTCGGGGACAGAAGTGACAGGTGGTGCATGGTTGTCGTCAGCTCGTGTCGTGAGATGTTGGGTTAAGTCCCGCAACGAGCGCAACCCTTGCCTTTAGTTGCCAGCATTAAGTTGGGCACTCTAGAGGGACTGCCAGGGATAACCTGGAGGAAGGTGGGGATGACGTCAAATCATCATGCCCCTTATGCTTAGGGCTACACACGTGCTACAATGGGTGGTACAGAGGGCAGCCAAGTCGTGAGGCGGAGCTAATCCCTTAAAGCCATTCTCAGTTCGGATTGTAGGCTGAAACTCGCCTACATGAAGCTGGAGTTACTAGTAATCGCAGATCAGAATGCTGCGGTGAATGCGTTCCCGGGTCTTGTACACACCGCCCGTCACACCATGGGAGTTGGGGGCGCCCGAAGCCGGTTAGCTAACCTTTTAGGAAGCGGCCGTCGAAGGTGAAACCAATAACTGGGGTGAAGTCGTAACAAGGTAGCCGTATCGGAAGGTGCGGCTGGATCACCTCCTTTCTAAGGAGAATTACCTACTGTTTAATTTTGAGGGTTTATTCCTCAGAATTGTTAGTACTTTGAAAACTGCATAACATTTAGTGATATGACATCATTTAATTATATATAGACAAGAAAAGTCTTTAAAATTACAAACTTTAATAACTGGTCAAGTTATTAAGGGTGCAGGGCGGATGCCTTGGCACTAGGAGCCGATGAAGGACGTGATAAGCTGCGATAAGCTTCGGGGAGTTGCACGTAAACTTTGATCCGAAGATTTCCGAATGAGGAAACTCACTTAGAGTAATGTCTAAGTATCGTTAAGTGAATACATAGCTTAGCGAGGGGAACCCGGGGAACTGAAACATCTAAGTACCTGGAGGAAGAGAAAGAAAAATCGATTCCGTAAGTAGCGGCGAGCGAACGCGGAACAGGCCAAACCAATAAAGCTTGCTTTGTTGGGGTTGCGGACACGTCATAAACGAAGAGGTATCGTAAGTGAAGAGAGTTGGAAAGCTCCGCTATAAAGGGTAATAGCCCCGTAGCTGAAACGAGAAGACTTTAGATGTGATCCAGAGTACCACGGGACACGTGAAACCCTGTGGGAAGCAGGAGGGACCATCCTCCAAGCCTAAATACTACCTAGTGACCGATAGCGC